>WTCK01000003.1 GCA_013138615.1 Candidatus Thorarchaeota archaeon
TCATTGATCTAATGCGCTCTTTCTGTCGGGCAAGCGTTCTAATGGGGTCATAGCTGCCAAGATCCCACAACCGAGCGCTCCCATCCCACGACGCAGTTACCAATTTGGAGCCGTCACTTGTGAATGCTAAGCCAGAGATGTCAAGCCTATGAGCTCGAAGGTTGCGAATGCACTTCAGAGAGCCTATTGAGAAAATCTTCACCTCGCCATCACGCGCACCAGCGGCTCCCTTTGATGATTCAGAATCAACAGCAAGCGCTTTGACCTCTGATTCATGCTTCAGAATTCGATTCTCTTGAGCCTCATTTGCCCCGTTCCATATCCGGGTTGTGCGATCCCAGCTTGAAGAAATCAATCGTTTGCCGTTCTCCACGAAAGCAGCAGCTGAAACCATGTTTCGATGACCCTTGATAGTTCGAAGCGGCTTGCCGGTTTTTAAACTCACAAGAATGATTTTTGCATCTTTCGTGCCGCACGCAACACGCTTGCCTTGAAGGTCCATAGAGAGACAGGTTAGTGGAGAAGGTAGTGAACAAGACGGTTTGTAAAGTATTTTCTTCTCCAAATCACTTCACCGGAAAGAGCTCTCAAAGATTAATCACTCATTTGCAGTTTAAAAGTGTGTACCACAAACTTATGTGAAATACGCCTTGCGGGTCACCTACGCCTAAGGTACAGGTAGACTACCACTATGACAACAGCCGGGATGACGAGCAGACTGAGATAGAATAGGAAATTATCGTCTGGTGGTAGAGTGAGATTATCATTAGCGTAGTCGATCAGGAACGTTTCAAGCACTTCTCCAACAGTCTGAAGGCTCTCTGCGCTGCACTTGTCAGGTGTATCTTCGAGGGTATGCCAGTACCAAGGAAACCAGTTGTGTTGAATTATGTCGACAGACGGTATTCCGACAGCGAGAAATGGACGGTGATCGTCCATGATTGATGTGCCCGATACATCGAGAAATGTGTCATTATGACCCATCTCATCAGCTATTGACCATATCAAATCCTGTAGAGACCTAGTTGAGCTGGTTTCCCGTTCTAGGCGCAGGTCTGAATCCCCGACCATGTCGACGAGAATCATGGCGTCAATCTCAGACACCCTAGTTGGACTGAGCTGGTTGACGTAGTGAGTAGACCCCACAATCCAGTTCCAGCAATTGATCTGTCCTGAGTCCTCAGCGTCGAACAGCACAATCTCCACCGATTCTCGGACGCCTGCAGGCAAGCCACTCGCTAGCTCAAGCAATACTGCGACGCCGCTTGCGCCATCATTCGCTCCTATGATTGGAGTCATCCGGTTAGCCGGTTCAGGGTCTTTGTCAGCTTTGGGTCTTGTGTCATAATGAGCACCGAGAATGTACGTTGGTTGTTCCGCGCTTGGCCAAGTTGCAATGATGTTGGAGCACTCGACTTCGAGATAGGTGAACTCTTGGAATGTAACATTCCAACCGAAAGATTCCAAGGTGGAAGCGATGTAAGTCTTACACTGAGTAAGATTGTCAGAACCAGGGGGTCTTGGTCCAAAGTCACATTGCTGGATTAGGTAATCCATGGCATTCTCGCCATCAAACGCTAGCATGTGGTTTGATTGTGTCATCGGGGGTGCCGTTATGGTGGCTGCCATTAGTAACAGAAGGACTAAGATTACTCGCACGTGGTTCACAACCGTACTAGTGTGTTCAAGCGCCGGTGATCCGGTCTATTGCCTTGACTGTTGCCAAGGTTTCTTTCTCAATGGCCTCTATCATCAGTGGTGATTGTTCTCCGCTCTTCTCTGACGTGTCCTTCTGCTCCGCCTTCTGGCCACCATGCAAGTTGCCGTCGACTGCTAGTATTGATGCTGCGTTGAGCCCTCGAGTATGTGCAAAGACGAAGAGCAAGGAACTCTCCATCTCAACGCATTTCACCTTAGCCCTCGTCCAAATGTCCAACTTGTTGCTTGCTTCATCAGAATAGTAGACATCAGTCGTCCAGCAGATTCCACGATGAACTCTATCAGGAGGTAAGAGAAGTGATATCTCGTCGAACAGAGCATTCTGCCAGATAGGAGTAGCGACTGCAGGATATTCCATTGGCGCATAGGCGAGGCTTGTGCGCTCATCGCGTATCGCGCCCGTTGGAACAACTACGTCCCCAATCGTGACCGGGTAGTCGATCCCGCCACATGAGCCAATCCGGATGAACGATTCAACCCCAAGATTCGCAAGCTCTTCGATGCAGATGGCAGTAGTCGGCGTTCCCATTCCAGTGCCAGCAATCGTCACGGGTACGCCGCCCGGTGTGTAGGCGCGGTAGGTCACGAGTCCCCGATATCGTGCGACTTCCTCGCCGTCCTTCATTTTTGATGCAATCAATGGAACTCGGTCTGGATTTCCAGTGATTATTGTTACCTTCTCAACGTCGCCTTCTCCAACTCTCAAGTGTGGCTGAATTCTCTTCTTCAAGATGCTCACCTATCTGCACTCACTGCAAAACCTGCTTTTCACTTTTGGGCTTTGTGAACACAGAGATCAGCAACCCAAGCAATACCTTTTTTGACCGCGCTCATCAATGCGAAAAGTGTCACGTAGTTTATGCGCGGCAATACTACAATCAAGGATGCGATTATGATTACTGATTTCACGTATTACTGCTATCGATGCGGCGGGAAGAATTCACTCGATGTTGAGATTCCGAACGCTCCGGATTGCCATCATCAAGAGATTACATGCAGTTCCTGCGGTGACAGCACCCGTGTTCTCCTGGCTGGTTGTCCGGATTGCGAGAAATACGTGTACTGGATCAATGACCTGAACATCCCCAACCTTGTCAACGGCTTTGCAAAGTATATGGTTCATAGCATGCAAACCATGATTGATAGGGCTGCCCAACAGGGAGCTAGAATCTCTATTGACACGCCAGAGAAGTATCCAATCAAAGCTACGTGCCCATGTGGAGCTAGATTCGCTGTTGAACTGATAATACCAGATTTGGATTAACCTAGCAATAGTAGTACGCAATGAAACTGTTCTTCTTTGGAAATAGCGTTTCAATAAGCGGTTTCAATTCTTTGCTCACAATGAAGTCGATATTCTGACTTCTAAGTTCGTCAGTGTCGTAGTCGCCAAGTGCCAATCTAACAAGGTCGTTAGGCGGCGCTCTGAAGCTGCGGTATTCGCCCCCCTCCTGCATCCCGATGTCTTTGACAGGAGCAAGCTTGCCATTGACAAAGGACAGTTGATAGCAGTGTTCGTACGTGTTAATCGTCAGCTCGCGCGTCATGCCCTCGAACATTGTTCCGATAAGGCGACTCTCAATAGCAGGACGAATCTGTTCAAGGAATCGAGTCATATTGGGAATACGGATTTGATATTTCCATCCAATGTCAGCATGGCCTCCAAGGTTCTGGGCCACGCGGCACAGATTGTTAACGGCTGGACCCACCAAATCAATTCTACATGTTTTCTCCTCAGCTGCACGGCCCCGGAGGTATTGAAGCGTCTGTAACACATCGTCGAATGTGGTGATGCTGCTCTCCATAACTGAAAGCCATAGACCGTGGGGAGCTTGCTTCTTCTCTCCGCGGATACAGAGTCGGAAGTAGCCTACAACTCGGTCCTCACGCTCAAGGACTATTGTCTTGAATTCTTGCTCAAACTCCTTGTGAAACCGCTCCTGAAGCTCCCAGAGACCCTTGGTACGTGCTGCGTGAACCAGCATCTTTCTGTTGTGCTCACCATACAGACGCATTAAGTTGGGAATATCATCTTGGTTTGCTTCTCGAAAGACTATCGATTGTCTTGCTTCGCCCTTGGGAACGGGAATCTGGTCGATTCTCAGCTGCACTGTTCGATCCAGCGGAAGGATGAAGTCGTATCCGAACTGCCTGTAGTAGTAGGGGATTCCCATTATGGTGGATATGTGATACTCGCCACGCTGCAGTATTTCTTCGAAATGGGTGTAGAGAGCCCTCACAAGACCCTTACGTCGATACTCCTTCAAAGTACCAACCCAGCCAAGCTCAAGGT
>WTCK01000174.1 GCA_013138615.1 Candidatus Thorarchaeota archaeon
ACCAGAGAAGCCGTTGATTTACTGGTAATGCTGTACGCACGATGCTATTCGGAAGACCGCACAATTATCATAGATGTGGTAGGACGGATACTAACTGCTGAACATATTCATCCATTCAGCATCATGATACGACAACTTGCAAAGCCAGGCAAACTGGATGTAACTGGTTGGACCTCAGTAGCCATTGGTACCCTGAAGAACGTCTGCAAACGACTGGGAGTTGAGGTTGTTGATGACATAGGTACTGGCCAAGAAGCATCGGAGCTTGAAATACCTGCAAATCAAGGGGAAAAGCAGTTACTGGAATCCGAGCATGAGCAAGAAGAATCATTGTTGCGTCCCTAGATTGGGATTGATTTAGATTATTGCGGATACTTGGGGCAGGAATCCTAACGTTAGAAGAATGGATGTAAGCAGAAGCGTCGATAATAGAACTAGCACAGCAGAGTCAAGTGCAATCCAGCTGGACTTGCGAAGGTAGGTTCGTGTTCTGCTATGCCCGAAACCTCGCCCATCCATAGACAAGGAAAGAGCATCCACTCTTGACAATGCGGAAATAAGGAGGGGAAAGAAGGTGTACCGGATGGTTCTCAGTATTCTTGACATTCCCCGTACACTGATCGAGATTCCTCTAGACCTCTGTGCCATTCTGACGGTCTTATTCTCCATGTCAAAGAGTGGGAGAAATCTCAGCGCGATTACGAGCGCAAAGCTGTATCTGTAGGGAATCCTAAGCCTAGTGAATGAATGAGCAAGAAGAGTCGGATCTGTTACCGACACGAATAACATGCTAGAAAACACAACAAGCAAGAATCTCAATGACATCCCAAATCCTTTCTCCACCCCGAAGTCTGTCACTGGCAGGAATGGCCCCATGAAATCATACCTTGGAATTATGAAGAATAGAATAGTGCCATTTGCAGTCATCAGTACTTGAAAGGCAAAAAGCAGCGCTGAGAAAGCCACAAGGAAACGGATTCGCTTCTTGCTCACGTCCAGAGGTACATTGGAAATTTTATATCCGAGAATAGTCAGGAGAAGCAAAAGACCACTGAACCGCCAGCTAGGATAGATCAGTATTGCTGTTGTGATGATGATAAGGCCAGCTAACTTCAATGATGGGTTGAGTCTGTGTAGCATGCTACCACTCTCGGTGGACTGGTGCTCAATCGTCAACTAGGACATCACCCCCAAGACTGCATATTCTCCATATCCTATCTCCCCTAGTCTGTTCAATACTATCATTGGCGGGCCATCTAACAGAACTGATCCTCGTTCCAAGAAGATTATACGGCTACAAAGACTAGTTGCCACTGTGGAATCGTGAGTCACCAATATGACGGCCCCACCACTCTCACCCCGTTTCCAAATAGTTTGCGTGATGAAGTTTCGACCTATCTCATCTTGGCCTATGAATGGTTCATCAAAGAGATACACAAGCGGCTCATGAACCGTCACAGAGCTGACATTGAGCCGTCTCTTCTGGCCATGACTCAAAGAGAATGGGTTTCGTTCCTTTAGCTCTGCAAGGCCAGCAGCCAATAGAACCTCATCAGGCCTCTCTGCCGGGATTTCACCCAGTGAGTCTAGCACATCGAAGACCAAATGTTGTTCCCTCTGAACTGTGCGCTCGAAAATTTGATGGTTTGGATTTTGAAATACAACTGCAATTCTTGCCGCGATATCCTGTGCAGTCATTTCAATAGACGAAACACCATCTATGTATGTGGCTCCATTAGTAGAATGCAACAGCCCAGCCAGTAAGCTAACCAAAGTAGACTTTCCAGAACCGTTGTCACCCATAAGGGCTATTATTTCTCCAGGATAGACGCTCAATGATACATCTCGAACTGCACTGATAGTCCCGTAGGAGTAACTTACACCCTTTGCTATTAGTAATGGATCTACAGAGTCTAGCCGCCGGAAATGCTCAACTGGAGTGGTTCTTGTAGAACTAGTCTTGTCATTCCACTTACTGAGTCTGCTCTCAGAGAGTCGTAGTACTCTGTCCGCAATGGGCAAGATTGTTGCCAGACGGTGTTCAATGCAGAGAATCCCGTAACCACTGTCCTTGAAATCGAGTAGAATCTTCTGGAGCTGTTGTATCCCTTTTGGATCTAAGCTTGCTGATGGTTCATCCAGTAGTAAGAAGTCAGGTTTGCCCGCCATCATTGAGGCGATGGTGACACGTTGCTTTTCTCCACCAGATAGGGCATACGTAGGACGATTCGCAAGGTGTGACGATTCAACTGCATTAAGGGACACCTCAACTCGTTTCTGTATCTCGGAAGGCGTTACGGAGTAGTTTTCGGGTCCAAAAGCCACTTCGTCGCAAACAAGGAGTGTGCTGATTTGACTCTCTGGATCCTGCTGCACTAGAGCTACCTTGCGCGCAATCTCAGAAATCATATCGTCTTCTACGTTTTTGCCGTCGATTAGAAGCGACCCTGTGAAGGCCCCTTCAATGACTCGCGGTATGAATCCTGCAAGGATCAGAGCCAATGTGGACTTGCCCGAGCCCGTGGGACCAGTAATTACTGTAATTTCGCCACGACGTATTTGAAGGTCCACCGAGTCCAGTATCATCTTCTCGTTATCATATGAGAAGCTTGCATCACGTATTTCCAGCATTTCTTCAATCGCCTAGTATATCTCAAGAGTAGTGACCATCCGAATCCAGAGAGCTCCATCGTAGTTGCTAGCAATCAGCCAGAGTCCATCTTCAGCCTCGGTGAGCAACAGATGAGTATCAATCATGACTTCGTCAAGATCGAGGAGGATTGCGTATCCGTCACGTGCAACAATCCGCACGCCTGTAGTTTCTGCCATCGGGATTGCTGCTTCAAGTATTGTACTTAGCAGAATACCAGTATAGTTGGCTGGATCAAGGTGAATATTCACGCCCTGAAGCTCCGCCTGCACTGTTACCTCCTGTCCAGCGAAAGCCTGAGGACTGTAAGTGAAAGGATTCTCTACTAGTCCTGTGACCTTGCAGCTGTAAGGATCGGAGAAAACCTGTGCAACAGCAACGGTGTAGTATAGAGAACCAACCGTAATGAAGATAATGAGACCAATTGCAGGTAAATTGCGATATGTGACTCCCGTTCTAGACACTGTGGGAGGACGTGTGCTTGAGAAGCTGTTCGACAGAACTCTCGAGTCCTTGAGGAATTGCAATGTTTCCCAAGCGAAGTATCCAGCAAAGATTACACCTGAGCTGAAAGCCAAGAGCGCGATTACAGTAAGAAGGATCCAATGTGCGCCTGAGAAGTAGAATGCTTGGAGCACAAACACATTCGACGCAGCTGCAACTCCTGCGCTCAGCCACCATACTAGCTTAGTATTACCACTATTATGTGGGGTTCCAACAATCTCCGCCCCTAAGTCAATGAGAAGACCTTGAACCATTGAAACTGCAACTATTACTAATCCATGTGTGCTACCAGTGAACAGCTCAACCAGTCCTTTCAGAAGCCCCCCCATCGTCCCCGTTCCACGCTTGGCAACAATTACTCGAATGAGAATCAACCAGAAGACGTGAAGACCAGCCATAAACTGACCTGCCCCAAAGGGCACTCCAAGACTTAGATTGATTAGGTTTCCCAAGTAACCTACGAACGTACTGAGTGAGCCTCCCAAAGAGGCCAGAATGGCTATTGTGACTATATTCCGGGTTGTAATGGAGATGTTCTGGTCGTTACTCAACCCGAAACCACCTCGATTGTTTCAACGTATCTCACCCAACGAGAACCTGCAGAGGGATAGACATACCAACCCATACCAGGTGCCGATGTCGCTTGGCAATCGTCGTTACTATAGCCTTGATCGGATGGCATCATCGCCAATCTCATGCCGTTAGACCATTCCGGAACCAGTGACCCATTGAACTCGAAAGCCAAAATCATGTCGCCTTGAATCGATTGCCACGAGGCATTAGGGTAGACATTCCAGTAACTGAAGTATTGCTCGTAGCCATCGTTAGAAGATACTCTTAGACGATCCGAAACAGTCATTCCACCTACTAGGTCAAGTAGGGCTGAGAGTTGGACTCCGCGATAGGTGCCTTGGCCTCCCCAGTTATCGTATTGATTTTGGAATGATGAATGGCCCTCAGCAATGGGCATAGCCAGTAAGTCAGCTAGGCTTAGTGTAACATCTTCATCAATGCCTCTCACGAAAATCATGTCTCGCGCTATTGATGGTGAATCAAGAGTCACAGCTTCGATTGTCTGCAATGACTCGATGATTGTAACTTCCACATAATGGTAAATGCCACCATCTTCAGGGGCAGCATAGAGACTGGCTCCGGCTCCGCCCGTAATGACATAGCGAACACCATTAACGATGCTGTTGTTGAACAGATGGATGTGTCCAGTAAAAACTACATCAACTCCATTATCTTCAAAGATGTTCATGATTCGTTCAGCAGTTGTAAGATTAACCATCGAGTGACTGCTTTCAGGTCGGGGGTCGAATGGAGGAATATGTGTAAACACGTATTTCTGTTCTGCTCTGGAATCGGTGAGGTCCGTAGTCAACCATTGGATTTCGTCTTCGGAAGCATCGCTAGTTGAAGTGTTGAACACTACGAAGTGGGCTGGACCGAAGTCAAAACTGTATGTCGATGGGCCAAAGTGCTGGAGATATCGTTCGCCCCCATCCAGACGAATATCGTGATTTCCAGCTGTTGTGAATACTGGAACATTGCAGTCATCTAGCGCATCCACGACATCTAGATACTGGGTTTCTTGGCCGAAAGGGGTGAGGTCGCCACAGTGGAACACGAAGTTTGGTCGATTCTCATTTGCGGCAGCCACAACCTGCTCAATACCCCCCTGATAGCCCTGTGAATCGCCTAAGACATAGAAGCTAATAGTGTCCTCTGCATAGGGCACTTGTATCTGAACTAGAGCGACATCCTCGCTGGTGCTCACATCAAGTACTTCAAAGGAGGTCCCGTGAGCTATTGCTGCAACATCTGCCTCGGAGATGATCTCTGCCCTAGCCACATCTATGTTGGTGATATTGATAACAAAGCTGCCCACACCAATGTCGCTTTCCCATGCCAGAGTTATGTTCACATCTAGTCCCATTGCCCTAACAGTGACCAACTCGGAATCCTGAGAAATGACGTATCCGCCCTCTACAAGAACTACTGGACTGTTCCTTGCACTTTGAAACGCGAAAAGGAAAATCGCAGCACCACTGGCTACAAGGATTAGTGCCAATGCAGCTAATGCTTTTACCTGCAGTTCCATCGTGACACGCCTACGCGACCAGGATAGCGGAGTGATATGTTCGGTCGTGCATATCAGCAAAGCACCATAATATGAACGTTTGGGGATGACACTTCTTTGAGATGCATGTCCTTGGACTAATCGACGGGGATTCCGCTCTCTCTGACTTGGTTTGCAAGTGCTTGAATGTCATCGTCCTTGCGCCAGTAAGCTGTGCGTTTCAGGGCTTCTGAAACAGTTGTGATGAACAGGGCATCAATGTTCTTGCTCCGTTCCTTGCCCCGCAATGAAATGTATTCTTCAAGGAAACGCCATACCAGTTTCCTTTTTCTTGAATCGAAAACGGGCTTCGTGTCGAGTAGACTTGCGCTGGCCCCACCAATATCAAGAATCCAGTGGCCTGATGTTGTTTCTTCAAAATCTAGGCCAACAAGTACATTTTCAGCACAGATGAAGTTACGTAGACGCGGGTCGCCTTTTATCATATCGCGGATGGAATGATAATCGTAATACCACTTAGCCAAGTCGTCTATCAGAGAGGGTTCGAACGTTCTGTTGATTCGTTCAGTTAGAGGTTCTCCGGAAATGAAATCCATGAGAATGACTCCATCATCAGCGTCAACTACTCTGGGTACAGCAAGTCCATTCTCATGACTCAGTTTCAGTGCCATCAAGTCGGTTTTGAAATGCTCTGTGACGAACATTTTTGCCACGAGATCTGGCATACCGGGATCAGAGTCCATGCCTATGTGAATGACCACATTCTTCTTACTCTTGAAGCGTTGAATCAGTCTAGCCTTAACATCTGGACCAAAGTTCTGCGTGAGAAGATTCTCTAGAGCTTGCGCTCTTGCAGGGTTCAGTTTGATGCCGTCAACTCCGGTAAGATTGTTACCGAGCTCCTTCACAAGGTCCATGACGACAGCAAATTGGCTGTTCCTGTCTATTAGCCTATCGACTAGACCAATTATGTTTTAACCGGCTTGCCCAAGGCACCGACGGGCTTAGAAATGACAGGCAGAATCTGTAACGTCGAGAGAAACAAAGAGCGGTGTGGTTGCACCTATCCCGGATGCTCGAAAAAGGGAATCTGTTGCGAGTGTATAGAGTCCCATTGGGCCCACCGTGAGTTACCAGGATGCCTCTTTCCGCCTGAAGCCGAGAAAACCTTCGACAGGTCTCTTGAGTACTTCCTTGAAGTTTGGACCAAGAAGCTAGGCAAGAGTTAGGCGTGGCGGGCGCGCTAGGATTCAAGAGTCTAAATTAGGGATGGTTCTACTCCTTTGTCAGAAAAACAGTGGAGCTGTTGAAGGTGGAACCGCCACCCAATGTCTGTGTATTGCAGGATATCAAGGAATTCTGAGGTTTGTCCTTCAGGCCAACTCCAAGGCTTGGAGTCCAAAGAACACCCTCGCGTACTGATTTGGATACTACAGCTGTTAGTTGCATTTCACCCATTTCATTACTTAGCTTGACTGTATCACCATCCTGGATTTTGTGTATTCCTGCATCAAGAGGGTGAATATGAACAACTGAGGGAATGCGACCATAGACCTCCTGAAACTGTGTATGGCTATACTCTGAAAGAGAACTAGTCAATAGGATGAACTGGCCCTCTGGAATCTCAAGTGGAATCTGGATTGGCACAGCGCTAAATCCGTTCATTTCTGCTTCTTTAGAGGAAAATTCGATTAAACCGCTCCGTGTTTGATACTTTGACTTGCTGCGACACTTCAATTTCAGTAGTTCACCCTTCATTAAGTTAGCAAACGTACCGGTTTCTAGTGATCCTTGTAGTGTCTTTTCTAAGGCCTTCCAAGGAGGCTCATAAAGCCAATCCTCACTCATCTCTAGTCTTCTTGCAAGTTCATGCATCACCCACACTTCATCCCTACTCTCGCCCTGTGGGACAATGGGTTTGCGTGATATCATCACATGACGGTGTGCCCAAGCAATTGCAAGATCGTCCTTCTCCAAGTAGGTGCATGCTGGAAGAACGATGTCGGCGAAGGGAATAGTTTCGGTCCAGTGGGTTTCATGGACTACAACAAAAACATCGTTTCTTGAGAGTCCCTTTCTCAATGCGCCCTGATTGGGTATTGTAAGGGCTGGGTTCATGTTGTAGATGTATATGAATTTGAAATCGCCTTGTTCTATGATACTTCCAAGAGCCACTTGACTAACAATTCTCGACTCCTGAGTGACAAAACTCTCTCCCGTCAGATAGGGAATATCGGTGAAATACGCATCACTGTTACTATAGAAGAATCCTCGATGCAGGCCGACTAGTGCTGGAAGTAGTGCTACTGCTCGTACAGATTCAGCGCCCTGTACGCTCTTCTGGAAACCTACTCCCATCATTGTCGCACTAGGTTTCAATTTGCCATATGCCCGACCTATCTCCTCAACCACCTCTTCTTTGACTCCAGTCACATCTTCTACCGTCTTTGAATTCCACTTCATAGCCGCATTCTTGAATAGATTGTAGCCAACTGTCCACTCCTTGATGAATTTGGTATCAATAAGCTCATTCTCGATCAGGTATCTGGCTACTCCATAGGCCAAAGCCACATCAGTTCCTGGACGAGGGTTAACCCAAATGTCAGCTTGTTCTGCACTTCTGCTTCTTCTAGAATCAACCACTATAATTGAGGCGCCATTAGCGCGCCTAGCCGTTTTTGCTAGGTTCCATGTGTGAGGGGAACTAACGGCAGCATTGAAGCCCCAGTAGACAATGAGTTTCTGATTCAGCAGATCTTCTGGCTGGATACCATAACTTCGTCCATAGTGAAAGGAGAGAGCTGAATGACCAGACTTTGCACATAGACTGTAATCCGTCCTAGTAGCTCCCATTGCATTCCAAATGCGTTGTGGATAGCTCAAGGTCAAAAGCCCGGAGTTTCCGACGTAATCCAGCAGTAGTACTGATTCTGGACCATG
>WTCK01000009.1 GCA_013138615.1 Candidatus Thorarchaeota archaeon
GGGACAGCTCAGACAACCGATGGCACCAAGTTCAAAGACCACTATATGATTCGCGTACACTTCAACCAGACTGAGGCTCAGACAACATTGCTTGACTGGGTATCCAAACAGCTTGGAGCCCCGCAAGATTTGGCTGCCGCTGCTAGGTTCCTCAAGTATAAACAGATTTGGTACCCGTTCTGGATCAGCAGAGTGGATGCTCAATCGGAGTATAGCGGCATTGGCCGTGATGCGGAGTTCCACAACGAGTGGCCACAACGCAGAGGCGCTTACAAGCAGATCCGGTTCATCGAAAAGCCTGAATCCGGTCAATTCACTAGGCGACATGAAATCAAGATACCCGGTACTTCCGGGATTGACGAGGACATACAACGGCACCCAATCCCTACACGGGCTAAGGAGTTCTTCAGTCATGCTCATGCGGAGGAGTTTGATGGCAAGGTCCTTCATAGTCAGATGAATGAGGAACAAGCCAGGGTGAAGGCCAAGAAGATTGCCCTCGACAAGCAAACTGCGCTCATAATGGATGAGGTTACCAAGGTTACACACAGAACTGACAACCTCGATGTCGGTGAAACCTACCTCGTTCATGTGCCAGTCTGGGAGCTCGAGTACCGCTACGGGAAAGGGAAGTACAAAGCTTCTGTCGCGGCAGCCACTGGCTACGTTATCGAGAGCAAATACCCCCGATCAATGGCATTCCGTGCGATGGGCATCGGAATCGGACTACTCGCTCTGCTGGTTGGTGCTGGCCTATTGGCAATGGGCTTTGGTTATCTGCCCTTCTCGCTATTCCCAATGTTCGGAATAGTATCAGGCGGCATCTTCGTCTTGCTTGGACTTGTTTTGATGTACAAGGGAATATCGCGCAAAGAGGCAAAAGAGCAAATTTAGGGGGACAACCCCCCTCCTCCCTTTTTTTCGTTATTTGACCAATGTAGCGAAGGGACCGCTTGACAATTTCTTTCCGCCTAATCCGAGTCTTTCAAGGAGTGGCGTGTCATGTGCCCAAGCGTCCAGACCGGGACGAAGAACTGACTCTAGAATCGTTTGAACACTTGTTTCTGCATCGAGAAAAACTGGAGTGGTTTCCAGCGCTCTCTTCACTCCCGCCCTCGCAATCCAGGGCCCTAGGACGGCATTGCGTTGACCTTGAAACGAATGGAACACAGTGACATGATAGCTGGTCTTCTCCTTAACGAGGTCAGAATAGACAGAGAATCTCGCATGATCTGCAAACACTGAGGTCCTTGGATCTGTGTCTGGATGCTTGAGGTCTTCGAAGCTTGTACCCCTTGATGTCTTATCCCCCAGTTGCTCGATTCCGATGTAGTCCACTCTCGGTTCTCCGGGCTGCATGATAATCGTAAATGTGTCTCCGAATAAACTCGCCAGATGCATTTTGGTTGTATCCGCAAATGGTTTCTCAACGAGCTCCATTACTGCTCTGCTGACGAAAGAATCTATGGTCGCTTTGTAAGCGCTCTTCATGGGAATGAGTCTTCGGTTGGCTAACCTGCCAAGAAGCCCTACGGACATCAAACGTACAACTCTATCCAAGGAATAATCGTAGTCAAGAAGATTCCAAATTGATTCGCTAGCAGGAATGTCCTTCTCAGTTATTCTTTTGGCGACATTGCTTATCTCAGGATCAGACAAGACTTCGATTGATTTCACCTGCACCGTTGAACTGCAAGGGAGAAGGCCTCCTCTTGTGTGAAGGTGGCGTGGAGGCACGGAGGTTACCTCCACACCGAGCGCTACCGGGGTTACGGAAAGCGCGATTGTCTGCAGGGATTCGACTGTATCTTTTGGTTGCATGTCACGTGCGTTGATACTAATTGCGAATTGGTAGAGGTGCCGACGCATAGAGAGAATTGCCTCTCTGTTGAGCCCCTCCCAAGCTTCAGGGTGGTCGTATATCGAGAGCCACTCTACGGGCTCCGTTGAGACTAGGACACCTCCAGAGAGAATGGGGTATTTGTCAGTCTGCATGAATATTCCTGGAGGACTGAAGACGGTGAGCGGTCTATGACCTGATACTTGCTCAAGCTGGATCTGGGTAGTCAAAGTTTGACTGGATAGCGTAATAATACCCCCTGCAGAGGATGGATCCATGCTATCTGAAACATCAGAATGCTAAGGCAATTACCATAGGCTCATCTTCTGTGAAGGGTACTGTCATATCGTGGAGAGAGGTTATCGAAAGTATCCTTCCTACTCTAGGCGCTTTCTCATGGTCCTACCCATGTAGCAGCTGCGCTCTAACTTGCTCAACCAAATTGTCGTAGACTCCTTCTGGGTTGTCCACATCAGAGAAACCTCCAGTATAGACCTGCTTACTGCCTCCTCCTCTGCCGCCAAGCTTGGTGACTGCGTCGTTGATGTAGATGGCTGCCTCATGTGGCAAGTCAGTCGTCCAGAATACAAAATTGCATTTTTCGCCTGGTGTGAAGTAGAGTATGGCGGAGGAGCCATCCAGCGTGATGTTCTTGAGAATACGCTTGAGGCTGCTCACTTCAAAGCCGGGAAGAAATTCGTGCCTGAATGAAATTCCGCCGATGTCCTAACTGTGGGACCCCGGTCAAGAAGGTGCTCCATCTTCTCCATCACCTTTGCGAGTTCAGATGTTACTTGTTTTCCTTTATCAAGCACCGCGCCAAGCTGTTCTAGCTCAAATGGATGGCTGCGTCTGCGCTCCAGCGCTGCATTGAACAGATCATATAGAACGGTCACGGCGCCATTTCCTGTCAGGAACTCAATGTTCACAGATTCTTCTTCTCTCTTGTAATCGATTATTTTGAAGACTCCGATTTCTCCTGTACGAAGTACATGGGTTCCAGAGCAAGCTGCGGCATCAGAATCTCCAATTCGCACTATCCGTACTATCTCGTGCTTTGCTTCCACACTCTCACGCGCACGAATCGATTTGTCAAGCTCCGATGCTTTCATAGTTTCAGTGGTAACCGGGATGTCACGAAGTATTGCGTTTTGAACAGCCTTCTCAGCAGAGAATAGCTCCTGAGGATCGACTTTAGCTCCGACCATTTCTACAGTTCCGTGATTGCCATCAATCCACATCGCGCCTGGTTTGAGAGATGGATATCTTTCTTTCAGCGCAGCCGCAAAGAGATGCTCAGCTGTATGATTTCGCATTATGGACCGCCTCCAGTCCATATCGATGACTAATGTGGCCTTCAAACCTTCAGTGAGCCCCTTTTCTGTCAGCATCACAACAACGCCGTCCCTCTGCATTGTGTCCTGCACAACGACTTCTTCTTGGTCACTTCTTAGAATACCACGGTCTCCGGCTTGGCCGCCTCCAGCCGCTTTTACAACATCCTCTTCTATGGCGATTTCGAAGTGCTCTTCTGTGAACCTGCTGTTTGCTATTGTCACAGTAAATTGGTCTTTCAATGGGTCTACCCAATACGGAGGGAGCGATGTCATCTTTTTCACCTAAGCCGAAATCAATAAAGGATAGAAACAATGCTCTATTCTAGTTTAGTGGAAGCACTGAGGACCTCATTAATGTTTAAGTTCCTATCCAGAGACCCCGTCAAGAGGGCAAAAAAGCACGTCGAGAAGGCTTTAGGTGAGCTAGAAGATGGCTATCCTGACTACGCCAGCATTGAGTTTGAGAAAGCCGCCAAGCTCTTTTTGGAAGGCGAAGGTCCTGATTTTGCGGTCAAGTACTTCCGTGAAGCGGCTTCCTGTGCCTTGGAGGACAATGACCACGAGAGGGCCGCGATGATGAAGAGCCAAGCCGCAGAAACGCTCTTGATCGAGAGCACATT
>WTCK01000279.1 GCA_013138615.1 Candidatus Thorarchaeota archaeon
CAGATCTTACACATCTTCAGTGTATTGTCCTGTTTGATACACAAAGAAGGTGAAACACTCAAACCATCTAGGATGAGTCCTGAGGAATATGATGCAATGTTCACAGCGTATATAGGCTATTTAGAAAACAGGTTCTTGATTTATTGGATGACGGGAGTGTTCTAGTTGCACTTGGTAAATTTGCAATTCATGCCCTATTTGATGATAGGAATAAGAACGCATTCACGATTTTAGAGTTTCTGGAATTTGAAGGCAAAACTTACATGGTTTATTGTGCACATTATCATGCCTATCTCTTGTATAGGCCAACAGCACATGAAAAGCTTAGGGAGTAGTTAGAGGAATGAATGTTTTCAAGATAGCGAATGGAGGAAATTCTGATGATTGAGTTGGTCTTGCTCGTGATTGAGTTCGTCTTGTTCATTTTTGCCATAGTATTTTGTGCAGGTATAACATATAATCGTGGTCGGCCTTCTGGTAGAACAACAGTCACTAGACCATCAGATAAGAGCGTTGATGGGATGGGTGGTATTCGAGCTTATGATTATTCCCATGTGAATCGTGGAAAAGCATATCCAGTAAGTCTTCGACAAGAGAGAAAGAGAACTGCCACATTTAAAGAGCCAAGAAGAAGAGTGAAAAAAGATAGACACAAATAAATCCAAGTTAAAGACGATTATCTTTTTGGACACTTTTCCGTTCAAAGGTTCTGCGCGGTTTATTTTCTATGTAAGGAGATATGGGAAATTCCCTACGGAATTTTCAAAAACTTCTTGTGTATTGAGAAGGCAGAAAATGAAGTGGACTATGCCTACACTCTTTAGAATCGATCGTACTCTTCGTCTTCGTCCTCAATCGATATATCAAATGATTCAGGATAAGGGCGGTCCGGAGGTTTGGGCACGGCTCTCTCAAGGATTTCCACGAGTTCTCTCCACTCGTGATGTCGCATGATTCGTCCATAGATGCCCACTGCAGTGATGATCACAAATGCAATGAATCCCACGATATGGAGTTCTGTTCTGGTTTCGAAGACATAAGAGGAAGCGGAGAGCGCGAGAATCAGAATGCTTCCAATGATGAGAGTATTGAGGAAACAGTCGCACTTGATTCCTAGTTGTGGAGGCCCCACCTGAAAATCCTCAGGGTCTGAACCGGGCGCACGATTCAAGATGTAGTTGAACAAGGCTGCAATCAGTACACCAACCACAACTACGAACCCGATGAGAAGATCCACGAACATCACCTCAAAGAGCGTTTCTAGGCCTTCCCTTCGGGCGCTGCTACTTTCAAGTAACTAAACCCGTATTCGCCCTCGTAAGAAATCTCTGAACCTTCATCTGGCACGATAGTTAGGATGATCGCGTGTTTCTTGACTAAATCTGGAACAGCGTTACTAATGCTGAACTCGCCTTTTGTCAGCGCAATCTTGTGACCAGTCTTTAGGTTCTTCAAGTCCGGGTGTTTCTCGATAACGATGCCTACTCGCCCCTGCAGAGTGTCGTTCCTAACAACCAAGATACTAGCGCCATTAATCTCGTAAATCGCAAGAGCATCCATCCATCCTCGAAGTGACTCAGGCAATTTCTCCAGTGGAACTGGCTTCTCGGTTGTCATCTCCTCAAGAGGCGGTAGATTTCCCTGTATCTCATTCAGTATCGGAGTAATTTGCGATGTATTCCAGCCCTTCTTCACGAATACCTTGAGAGCATGCTCTGCTATCTTCTCCAGTGCGGGATTCAGTCGATCGTGCGATGAAGACGACACCTTGTAGAGCTGCGAGAATGACATTAACGCTCCCGCTTCCTTTGCGTAAGCCACTCCTATCTTGTATGCGTTGACTGATAGCTGCCATGCGTTATCATGGTCGTCAAACAGTAGACAGTATTTAGCTATGTCATTCAACATGGCGATGGTAACATCAGGAAATCGTAGCTTGGACTGCGTCAGAGAGAATCCACCCATGAACTTCCTGAGAATCTGCATAGTAATGTAGAACCCTTCTGAAGTTTCTTTCATGTCGTCGAGTCCCACTCTTTCCAACATTGAGTCGTACAGACTATAGTAGTAGTCAATCTCCTCGTAATTCTCAAGGATGAGTGCTAAGATGATTCTCACGAAGAAAACTGAAGCCTTGAGAGAGTCATTCTCCACACCTGTGAACATCAACAGTCTGAAGGATTCGTCCGAGATTCGGACGGCATCGTTGATGCCTTCTCTGGTACCACGGTACAGGTGGCACATCATTTCAAGGTAGTAAAGGAATAAGGTGATATCCGCGGCATGGGTGACAAGTCGCTTGTGGGTTTCACTGGATTCGGTTAGCGTCGACATAAAGAGCAGGCGTTCAATCTCGTTCTGAACGGCTTCGATTTCGTTTGCCAGGGTGTCGTACTTCATCTCTTGGAAATCCTCGAACATCGTAGGACTGCCTGCCTTGATGTCCTCAATGAAATCGAGTACAAAGAGGGGTTGCCCCTTCGAGAGAAACCTATCGACCTGAGCTGGACGCTTCACTTCCCTAAGAACGCGCATAGCATGTTCTTCGATTATGCGTATTCTAGTCACTGGATCGTAGGCTTCTTGACGAGATATGCTGTATCTGACTTCCTGCGTGTAGATTCGCTCACGTATCGTACTGAGCTTCTTTACGAGCCCTTCATCGCTGACCGATTCCATTAGCTGTAAGGCGAAAGCAGATCCAACTATCCCTTCAACCTCGATGTTGAGGTCTTCGATGGTGTTCAAGAGTTTGAGGTCACTGGTTACAATCTTGGAACCTTTGACGCGCATTGCTGCAAGGATGAGGGACATATCATTGGGTTGAGGGAGAACTCCGTCAGGTCTATTGATGTCTGTCATAAGCGCCTTGATATCCTTCGATAGAGTTTCATCTATCTGGATCATTTGCTCAACCTCTCTCCGAAGATACCAACGAAGCTCGTGGAACACCTGTCGGCTAATCCAGAGCTCCATCCCTATCTTATCGGCAGCCGTCTTGATATCGTGCACATCTTTGGGTCTGTCACTGAATCCGGATATGAAGAAATTTGCATCAAGGTAAACGCGCATGTAGTTTTGTCTCCGTTTCTTTGCAATGCTACGGGAAAGGGCAACGCTTGAGGACCTGCAGAACCCTTCAGAACTGCCAGTTTGTTTCGCCTAGCATTAAGGTCTTTCGCTAGTGGTCCTTTTAGCAACCGAGTCCTGCGGCGTTTCAACCAAAGAAAAGCCTTTTGCTGCAGCAGGTGAATGACGCTCTACGGTAGTCTTTAAATCAGCGTTGACAGTCCTCGTGCCCTAGCTCGGAGATACCCTCATGAACTCCATAATTCGGCCCAAAATATCAGAGATGCTTGATATCAAGTCTGTCGCGATAGTTGGTGTTTCAGCAAAGATGGGCTACTACTGGGCTCATTCCATGCTTCAGTGGGATCACGATCTCAAGGTATGGTTGGTTTCTAGGTCGGGTGAGGAGGTCCTGGGCCATAAGATATACCGGAGCCTTCTGGACATACCAGAGCCTGTTGATTACGTCATCCTTGCAGTGCCGTTGAGAGCAGTTCCTGAAGTACTGAAGGAATGCGCTCAAAAGGGCATAAATGGAGCAACTATCTTCACAAGTGGCTACTCAGAACTTGGCACGGAAGAGGGTAGGCGGCGCGAGAAGGAAGTTAAAGACCTCATTCATTCAATGTCATTCAGAGTATTTGGACCGAATTGCATGGGGCTAATGTACCCAAAGATTGGCTTTGCGTTCATGCCAACAGTGGATAGACTCTCAGGAAATGTTGGATTCGTTTCACAGTCCGGTGGTATCGCGATTACAGTCTATACAGCAGCTGTGCACGCGGGCGTTGGCTTCAGCAAGATGTTCAGCTTTGGGAATGCAGTGGATATCTCTCCCTCAGAGCTTCTCGATTACCTCGAAACAGACCAAGAAACGGATGTCGTGGGCGTGTACATCGAGGGAACTAGTGATGGAAAACACCTGCTTGGGTCTCTCAAGCGAATTGCTGAGAAGAAGCCTGTTGTTGTGGTTAAGGGCGGACGTTCGATAGAGGGATCTAGAGCGGTTTCATCTCACACAGGCGCCCTGGCTGGTAAGGACGAAATCTGGGAAGCGGCATTCCGTCAGGCAAATGTTGTCGCGGTTGACACATTGGAAGACCTAGAAGCGACCCTCAGTATTTTCTCGAAAAGCCCTCAACCACGCTCGCCGAATATTGGAATCATTGCGATAAGCGGCGGAACCAGTGTTATCTACACTGACCTGAGTGTTGAGAGTGGACTCCGTGTACCCCCCTCTTCTCCCAAGACCGT
>WTCK01000175.1 GCA_013138615.1 Candidatus Thorarchaeota archaeon
CGACCTTACTACAACGAAAGGCCTCGCGGGCCCATGTACAATTACCCTAGACCCTTATCAGAGGATGAAGTACACAAAGCTCTCGCAGAGGCAGGATTCGTGAGCCGCGATGGAAGAGTTTAGGTTCCTGGAACTATGCGTACACAATGCCTACGAAAACATGGCTGTTGATGAAGCAATCACACTGGCCATAAAAGAGGGAAAAGCGCCTCCCACCCTGCGCCTGTATCGATGGAGACCCTCCGCAGTATCCATTGGAACGTTTCAGGGTATGACAGATGAAGTTGACCTCAAATATTGTAGACTAAACAAGATTGACTATATTCGGAGAATCACAGGAGGAGGGGCAGTGTACCACGATTTCGAAGGCGAAGTGACTTACAGCCTTATCGTTCCCAAAGGTCACCGCTTGGCTCCATCTAATATTCTGAAGTCCTACAAGATAATTTGTGGAGGAATCATCGAAGCCCTTAAGCAGATGAAAATAAAGGCCAAGTTTCGACCGATAAACGATGTAGTGACCGGTGGAAAGAAAATCTCTGGCAATGCTCAGACGCGGCGCAACTCATGCGTTTTGCAGCACGGAACGACTCTACTCGATTTGGATGTAGAAGTGATGTTCTCTATACTTAAGGTTCCCAAGGAGAAGATTTCCGATAAGATGATCCAAGACGTGAAGAAGAGCGTGACTTCCATTAGGGAAGTCTTGGGCAGGCATGTTGAAGTCGATGAACTTGGAAAAGCGCTTGAGGTCGGGTTCTCAAAAGCGCTGAAGATTGATTTAATTCCTGGTGCCCTCATGGCACAGGAGTGGGCTGATGCTCAGAGATTGATGAAAGAGAAATATTCAACCACCAAATGGAACCTCTCGAGGTAGGATATCATGGGGAATAGTATATACAAAGTTCCAGGTGGAAAGCTTCTGAAGATCAAGCTCACACCTTCTGAAGGCAGGATTCTTGCCATTGTAATTAAAGGCGACTTTTTCCTTCATCCTGAAGAAACATTGGTAGCTCTTGAAGAGTTTCTTGCTGGGAAAGAACTTGATGAAATTGCACTGGCCGCTGACATTCAAAATTTCTTTGATGAAGCGGATGCCTCGCTAGTAGGAGCTAGCGCCGCTGACATAGCTAAAGCCATCTTGATGGCAGTGTGATAGAGCAATGAAATTAGTACGCTTTGTGGAAGGGACAAAGCCACTTGCAGGATTTATCGATGGTTCTGATGTACTAGTCTACGAAGGGCTTGGGTCGAATCCGTTCAAAGACTATATGGAGCTTCGAAAGCCAGACGATATCCCCCTCAATGAGTTCTGGCGCTCATTGACCGAAGGCGAAACTCCCAGAAGGTATGACCTTGAATGGGTGAAGAATCAGTTCATAATGCCCATGATCCCAGCCGAGGTATGGGCGGCTGGTGTGACCTACAAACGAAGCGTAACGGCACGAGAGGATGAAACCGAAGTAAAAGGAATCTATGATCGCGTCTACGAATCTACGAGACCTGAAGTGCTATTCAAGGGGCTTGGATACCGAACGGTAGGTCCCAATGACATCATCTGCATCAGAAGTGATGCAACCTGGAATGTACCGGAGCCAGAGTTCACTCTTGTCTATGGGGAACGCAAGATTGTCGGTTACATGATTGGCAACGACGTCAGTTCAAGGGACATTGAGGGAGAGAATCCGCTCTATCTGCCGCAAGCGAAGGTATTCAGGAGCTCTTGTTCAATCGGACCATACCTGGCTACCGCAGATGAGTTCAGGGACCCGAAGAAAGTTGGAATCAAGCTGAAAGTATACAGGAAAGACGAAATGATTTTCTCTGGCGAAACAAGCACATCCCAAATGAAGAGGTCATTCGAGGAGCTGACGGAATATCTATTCCGCGACAATCCAGTACCGCGCGGCTCGATTATGCTCACGGGCGTTGGAGTCGTCCCTCCAGATGACTTCAGTCTCTTGCATGGAGACCTTGTTGAAATCTCAATGGACGGACTGGGCACCATGAGAAACAGAGTGCGCCAATTGTGATTATCAGTGGTCTATCAATTACGTTCAGTTTGCTTGCCTGAAACTCTCCTGGCCTGACTCACTTGAACGAGCAGAACACTGACTGCAATGAGTGATAGTGCAATCCAGTCAAGAACAGTAGGGATCTCTCCCAAAAAGATGACTGAAAGAATGATAATCTGCGGCATCATTGTGCTTTGAATTAGGGACATGTCAATAGCTCTGATGTACTGCATTGCTTTGTTCCAAAGAGTGAACGCAAGAGCCGTGTTCACCAGGCTCAACCAGATGATGTAAGTCCAAGAGGTCAGTGATAAGGCTGGGACTCCTTCGGTCACGAAACCCCAGATTAGGAGGATTAAGGCACCGAATGTCATACTGATTCCAGTTATGGTAAGTGCTGGAGCCGTTCTACTGCGATTAATAGCTCTGCCGACAACTGCGGAAAGCGAGTTGGCTAGCAATGCAACTACAGTTACTAAGACGCCGAAGAGCACCAATTCTCCCAGGTCTTTGGGATAGAAGTAAATCGCAATTCCGATTATCCCAAGCGAGATGAATCCAATCTGGTCAAGGGAGGGTCGCTCCCTGAGTAGGCCCACAGAAAGGATGAGTACAACAATGGGAGTAAGGTTCAGAATCAAGGACACCGTAATTGCTGGGAGGAGGCTAAGGGCCAAGAACTGTGTGCCCTGCGTAATCGTAACGAAGAGGGTCCCATAGCCGACCATTGCACTCCACCATCTTCTGTGCTGTTTCCTAACAGCGTTGCGAGATTCCTTATTCGCAAGAATTAGTCCGAGCAGGATTGCGGCCGCTAGGCCGTACCTAAGACCGGCAAACGTAACGGGGGGTATTTCTTCCAGACCAAACTTGATGATGACCCAAGAAGACGCCCAGAGTGCCGTGACTACCAAGGCAAGAAGAACCGCTATTAGATAAGTGCGAAATGAAGAGCGAGTTTGAATTTCATTCTCTTCTTGCTGCAAGGATTCACCACACTCCGGACTTCTTGAGTCGAATGAAAGCAAGCCTTATCATGAACATCAATGTATTGCCGTCCTACGACGGGTGTTTAAAAGTGATTCAAGCAAAGGTTCTGATTAGTACAGATGACTACTACACGTGCGACATCACACGGACTATTCCTGTGAGAGTAAGCATTACCACAATTAACGGTCCAGTTGGGTTTGGCATAATTGAAGCGTTGGACGGAGGAGAAGAGTCACTCAAGCAGTATGTGTCTGCCATGAAAGCATCTTCTAGCGTAGTTGAGATTGAAATCACATATCAGTCACCCACAGTCTATTGGACTCGCGTCGTTATCCAGCCGGATACTCCGTCGATTTACGAAACAGTTCTTGAGAGCTCCTGCATGACACGGCTCCCTGTTATCATCCAGAGAGGAGTTCAAGAGCACACGATTCTAGCGCCATCTAGAGAAGCTTTTCGGAATATGCTGAATTCATTGAAGGCTCGCTTCTCCCAAGTACAATTAAGGCATGTGCGCTCATATGCTTCGGGTCTTCCCAAACACAACCTTACATTGAAACAGATGGATGCGATGATTATAGCCTTCAGCTCCGGATACTACGACATTCCGAGAAGGATAACTGTGACTGAGATGTCTGAACGCATGGGGATTAAGCGGGTCGCAATGCAGGAGAGGCTAAGGAGAGCGGAACGAACAATCATGAGTGATTTCGTTGAAGGCTCAATCGCTTACTAGGGCAGAAACCTCACGCAGATAGAGTATCATTGCTTCGGGCATTCATACCGGTCTTCTTTTCCGAAGCGATACCGCCTTCAGTTGTCCAGATGATCTGTGAATACCTGATTCATCTGAAGAATCAAATTGTTCAGAGCACTGCCAGGTTCGAGGACGGCGCCATTCAAAAGATTGGTATCTCTGCCGAGCCCGTAGCCAAATGGATTGGCGGTATCAGGAGTGTTCTGATAGGTTCCTTCAAGAAGTATCATGTATCCAACGCCACTCTGAATCGTAAGCAACTGAATCCATGTGCCATCATTATACAGGATGTCCAAACCAAATCCCATTATGCCAAGGTCTGTAACATCGTAGATTGAAACTTGTGATTCAACTGTGTGTTCCAAACCTCCATAGAATGCCTGGTTGATTCCTTCCACGTCTGAAACTGAAGCGTAAAACTCCTCTTCATACAAGGATAAATTATACGGCCCCTCAGAATCGTCCAGGAGTGTTATCCGCACCAACCATGTTCCAGCCTCCTGTGGAATGAGTATAGCATCCATAAGCTCAGGGTAGACTATGTCAGAGCTATTCCCAAGTATAGCCATCGCAAGGATGTCACTTGACTTGTTCACCATGTAATCTGCTAATGAAGTCCCAAACCGTCCACTATTTTCGTTATTAGCTGAAGGATTATTGACTAGCATGTACGTAAAGACAACAGCAGAGAGAATCCCGCAAGCAATAATCGCTGCTGCAATGTGTTTAGTGTTCATGAAACCATCATCCCATCTCAACTGACACATTAGGGAGCGAACCCTATTCTCTTTTTGCTCTTAAGCATAGAATGTTGCTCAGATGAAACCAATTTGAACTCACGTTACCACGCAAGGCTGGGGTGTGGACAACAGTGAAATACCGGCAGTGTCAGCATCTCATAATCTCTATGAAAAATATAGAGGTGTCATAGCACTGCCTTGGTTGCAGAGGGATTCGTAATGAACGCTTACTTCATGATTGTCTTGCTTGCTGTTGTGCTGTTTTTCGTCGTATGGGGACTTGGATGGCTCTTGGAACGCATGTCACACCTCATACTCCAGACGACACGGAATCCTGGCTCACGAGCATGGTACCTTCTTGTTGGACCGGGTGTGGCCCTGCACGAGTCCTCGCATGCCCTTGGATGCATCTTCACACGAACGCCCATTGTCGAGTTCAAACCAATTAACGTGTCAGTTCAAGGAGATCAAGTTGTGCTCGGCTACGTGCGATATCAGAATCCACCGAGCCATTTCAAGCGTGCAATCATCAATCTTGCACCTGTAGGAGTGTCCTTGATTCTACTGACCACATTTGCATTAGCTGCGACATATTTAGCGCCGGAATACACTGGCATTGGCGGTGAAGCTCTCAACCTGCTTTTTGGCTTAATATCCCTCAAGACCGACCCAAACCTTCTTGCGAACCCTGCCTTGCCGGTCATTCAGAT
>WTCK01000130.1 GCA_013138615.1 Candidatus Thorarchaeota archaeon
GCTGACGCGCTAGTCTACGAATTGTACCTTAGGAAATCTGGGACGTTGTATCTTATAGTCAAAGATGCTCTACAAGGGTATGAAACTAAAACAGAACCAGAAACCCTATGTCAAGCCCTTAGCAGCCCGAAACTGAAAGAGAAAGTGAATGATATTATGAATGACCCTCTAGTCAAACGCGTCGAATCTTCTCCGCGAATGGAATGATAATGCGAGAGTTCGAAGATGCTGATGCTTAAATAAGACTCAGAAACAAAATGACGAGAAGCGATATGACTGAAGACAGACATCCAGACCAAAACTCGAAAGACCCCGAAGACATGGCTGAGGAAATTGCTGATGCGGTCTTAGAAGAGTCGGATGAGGATGTAGAGGACGGACTAACCCGAAAGGAAAAGGAAGTTGAGAAGAACAAAGAAGAAGAGAGGGCTAGGAAAGCTCGAATACTGAGAAGGCAGCTTCGGAAGAGGGAGCTTGGCGTACTGCACTACAGGTGGCCCGCGGTAATCCTCATAACCTCTGGGTTGCTCGCAATATCGACTGAGTTCTTGCCCGTCATGGTGCATCCTCCTGGAGTTGGTTTTGACACGTACTTCGATGTCTTCATATCTACGGGAGGTTTGTTCTTCCTGTTCCCAGTCATTGCAGGCATCATACTGATCATATCAGGAGTGATAGCCTATAATGACCCACGAGCACCCTACCTCTCGATTATCCCAGCAATGATGATGACTATGGCTGGGGCAATGGTATACTTCTTGGTGAGCTTCGCAGTAACAGTTGACCCGAATTTGGAGGGGCAGGTTTTTGCGACAGGTATGCCTATTTCCATGTTCATAATCGCTATTGCTGCTTTGTTATCCATCGCCATGCGTGAGAAGGAGTAACTCACGATACCTTATCTCTAAGGAAATCATCTAACCGCCCTTCCTGCTCCAACTGCTGCATCCAGTCTATTCGGTCCCCTTGAGCAGGATTCTTCATCAGTTCAATCATTGTATCAACGGAATCTGAGGGGGGTCCATGACTGGTATCAATCTCGATGACCTTTGCTTCACCAAATGAATCTAGAGCATCCATTTGGCAAACACCTATCACCTCGGCTTCGACATTCTCATTGACTTTCGATTCGGTGTATCCCCGTTTTGTTAGACGTTCACGAAGAATAGCAGGGTGTGTTCGAAGAATGAAGACAATTTCGACTGAGCCGCTGGGAATAAGATCGATGTAGTGGCCCTCAACTACTACCCTCTTTCGCCTTTCGCCCACTTCATCGATTATCGCATCAACAAGGCAATCCTCGTTGATGATACCAGTGTCGCGAATCTTATCTTTCATTGATATGCATCCAGCCTTTTCCGCGAGAACGGTCAGCGAGATGACTTCAATGCTAAGCTTTGCTCCGAGAATGGAGGCAACCTTTGTCTTCCCTGTACCAGGCGAGCCTCCAATGAGAATGACACTCATGATACCAAGCTGTATGCAGATGCCAAATAATGCCTTTGTATCTTGAGCTAAGAATGGTCTGCTGCATAAGTGATAAAAGAAGATTGAAAGTGTGTGAATAATTGATTAACTGGCAAGCGTGAGTGCAAGCATGAACGAGGGAGAATCTCAACTGCAGAGTATTCGACAGTTTGAGCCCTCAGATATCAAGGCAGTTATTGACATCAATCGTACGAGTCTTCCTGAAAATTACCCGGACCAATTCTTTCTGGGGCTTCATTACCACGCACCAAAGGGATTCCTCGTTGCCATCGTGGACGGTAGTATTGTCGGATACATCATGTGCAGAATTGAGAGGGGTATCTCAAGCTTCGGACGGTTTCCAGTCAAGAAAGGACATATTGTTTCGATAGCTGTTGCAGACGAACATAGACACCTTGGCCTGGGAACCAAGCTGATCGAGGCTGGCATGGAAGGCATGGTATCATATGGTGCAGCCGAGTTCTTCCTTGAAGTTAGGAAAGCCAATGAGGCGGCCACTGGAATCTACGAGAAGCTTGGATACGACATAAAGCGGGTCTTGAAAGGGTATTACAGAGATGGAGAAGATGCCTATCTCATGATCAAGAAACACGCTAGTAATGCAGAGGAAGTAGCGGCTCATGACACACAGGATTGAGGTGCCGCTTGTTCCTGAATGTTCGGCATGCATAATAAACAGCCTAGGTACCCTGATTCCACTACTAACAGATAATGATGATGAGCGTTTCAGGCTATTCGCATTAGCTTATTCCCGACTGGCAACTGGCTTCCAGAAGAAGACAGATCCTGCAACTCTCTCTATCGAGCTCTATCGAGAGCTCTACGAAATCAGCGGTGTCAAAGACCCTTACAGCGAGTTGAAAGCTCAGAGCATTGAAGCAGCTAAGAAGACTCTACCCGCAGTAGAGAAAATTATACTTGGATTCTCTGGCTACGAAAGACTGAGAGCGGCGCTTGCTGCATCCATCGCAGGAAACGTGATTGACTTCAACACTGCAGGTCATGA
Source organism: Candidatus Thorarchaeota archaeon (assembly GCA_013138615.1). Lineage (GTDB taxonomy): Archaea > Asgardarchaeota > Thorarchaeia > Thorarchaeales > Thorarchaeaceae > WTCK01. Next base: position 2,495 of record WTCK01000130.1, read on the forward strand.
AGCGAATCTCTCCGAGTTGGAGGGAACATTCACTCAAGTTATGGACCAGGGTTTTGATTTGGATGACTCTCGTCATCTGTGGCAGACTCTTGTCGCCAGACATGGAGACCTTCTCTTTATTGCAGACAACGCTGGAGAGAACCTGTTCGACATTCCATTGCTGCGTCTTCTTGTGGAGCTCGGGTGGAGAGTGACCTATGTGGTCAAGGGCAAACCGATGATCAACGACGCCACAGAGGAGGATGTCAGAGGAACTGAAACTGAGAAGCTAGCTGACATTTCAAATACTGGAGCATGGGCACACGGAGTGCCTAGGCAGTGGGTCAGCAAGGAGTTTCTTGAGAAAGTTGATTCAAGTGACTTGGTGCTTTCCAAGGGGCAGGCAAACATTGAAACATTTCCGGAGATTCAGAGAGAAACCAATGTGGAAACCTACTACATTCTCAAAGGCAAGTGCCCTCATATTTCTCGAGCAATAGGAGCCAAGAAGGGAGATAATATCGTACTTCGTAGACCCGTCCTTGATGAGTGATGGAATGACCTGAGCTTGTATCCCTGACAACCTTTTTATCCCTCAATAGTCGCGGCACGGCTTACCGCTTGATGGACGGAAGACAACGCTTAAATGCAATCTAGAAGACGAAGTGCATGTACAGTTTTATCTAGCTAGTCCAATTTGGATGCGGACTAGGTGGAGGATGTAGATAATGAGTCAGCAACCGATAATTGTCCTCAGAGAAGATACTGAGAGAACACGTGGGCGTGATGCTCAGAGAAACAACATCATGGCTGCAATTGTGATTGGTGAGGCAGTCAAGTCAGCACTAGGGCCCAAAGGCATGGATAAGATGCTAGTTGATTCCTTTGGAGATATCACCGTGACCAATGACGGCGCAACCATCCTGAAGGAGATGGACGTTGCACACCCAGCCGCCAAGATGGTAATCGAAGTCAGCAAGACCGTAGACCAGGAAGTTGGCGACGGCACAACCACAGCCGCCGTTCTAACTGGTGAATTGCTCAAGCAAGCTGAGGTGCTCTTGGACCAAAACATCCATCCAACAACCATAATCAGTGGTTACAGGAAAGCGGCTAAGAAGGCACTCGAAGTCATTGAAGAAGAATCTGAAACGGTGGATCCATCTAGCTCAGGCTACAGGAAATTGCTCCTTGATGCGGCGAATGTCGCAATGTCAAGCAAGTTTGTTTCCACATCTCGCGACGAGCTCGCTAAGATCGTGGTCGATGCCATTCTCCTTTTGAGCAAGGATTTAGCTGAGGGTGAAGATATCGACATGGATGACCTGCCCCGACAGAAGCAGCATGGAATGACAATTGATGAAACCAAACTGGTCAAGGGTCTAGTCTTGGACAAGGAGATAGTTCATCCAGGCATGCCGAAGAAGATCGTGCAAGCCAAAATAGCGCTCCTGGAATCAGCCATCGAAGTCACCAAAACAGAGTTCGATGCAAAGATTCAGATAACTGATCCCACTGCAATGCAGAGCTTCCTTGATGAAGAGCAACGCATGCTCAAGAGCATGGTCGATAAGATAGTGGAATCAGGAGCGAACGTTGTAATTGCCCAGAAGGGCATTGATGATGTGGCGCAGCATTATCTTGCAAAGAATGGCATTCTTGCGGTGCGCAGAATCAAGAAGTCGGATGTCGAGCGCATCCACAAGGCTACTGGAGCAGCAATCGTGTCCAAGATCCAGAACCTCACAAAGGCCGATCTTGGTAAGGCAAAGATTGTGGAACAGAGGCTTGTAGGCGAAGATAAGATGCTCTTTATTGAGGGAACCCCTAAGAGCTCTGTCGCTACACTGTTGGTGCGCGGAGGCACCAGTCATGTAGTTGATGAAGTTGATCGTGCCCTGAACGATGCCTTGTACGTCGTGCGCGACATAGTCATCTATCCCAAGATTACTTACGGTGGTGGCGCGCTCGCGAGTGCAATAGCAACGCGGTTGCGCAAATACGCGTCATCACTTGAAGGGCGAGAGCAGTACGCTGTCAACGCATTCGCTGATGCTGCAGAGGTGATTCCAGTCACCCTTGCAGAGAACGCAGGATTCGATCCAATCGACATTCTCGTCAGCCTCAGGTCAGCCCACACCGAAGGCAAGTCAACCTATGGTGTAGACATCACCAAGGGCAAGGTGCGAGATATGAAACAAACCCGCATTATCGAACCAGCGCTCGTCAGCAAACAGATTGTCATGTCAGCCTCCGAAGCGGCCCAGATGATTTTGAAAATCGACGATGTCATTGCCAGCAAGGGCATGGGCGGCATGGGCGGCCCAGGTGGACCTGGCGGCGAGGACTTCGACGACGAATAGAAGCAGTTAAGCGATATACTCTAACTGGTGTTGAACATGTCAAAAGGCCCCAAACCCGAAAAAACAGATGAAACGGAAGCACAAGAGCCGATTAACCCGGCAGTAATACTGGTCAATATACCTGGAATAGGACCCAAGACTGCAGAAAAGATGGTGGCGGCGGGCTTCGATTCATTGGAGAAGCTATCAAAATCGAAAGCTGAAGATCTTGCCTTAGCTGTACCAGGCATTAGTGTTAAGAAAGCTGAAACATACATAACCGGGTCGAAGACTTTAGCGGAAGCTATCGCGTCAGGAGCAGTAGACATAACAGGGCGGGCGAAAAAGGCCAAAAGAAAGAAAGCAGCGGAACCAGATCCAGATAAACACGACCTTCCACCTGCTGAGCAAATCGTCCGTGCTGAAAAAAGAGAGTCACTGGAAACGGGACTTGACCGAGAAAAGAAGAAAATGGGAATTCCATTCGGACCCAAATGGCTCACGAGATTCGAAAAAGCAAGAATCATCGGTGCACGTGCTCTGCAGATCTCAATGGGTGCACCAATTCTTGTCAATACAAAAACTGCACCAAGCGGCTTATTTGCTCTTGCCGAGCATGAGCTCAAAGCTGGAAACCTCCCGATAACTCTCAGGAGAACCCTTCCGACTGGTGAGTATGCAGATATCCCACTTCAGATACTGTTGAAGAACACGAGGCTGGATTGAATCCTGCCTCAACCATTCTTTTTTCTTTACGCCTCCATGTTCCTACTGCTGTGGTAATCGGGCACTATCCCTATTGTCTAGCGCAAGATTTAAACCGCAATAACTCAATGCCCGTGTTGGTGACAATGATGAATGCTGGTGACCAAGTTCATCTATTTCTTTAGGGACGCCGTAGTCCTTCCGGTCATCTCGTCACGTTGCCGTTCGAATATCTGGGAAGTTTCAGAATGAATGAACTAAGAACAGTTCGAGGTATGCGCGATATTATGGGTCCCAATATGAGAGTCCGAAACTTTCTTGTCAGAACAGCAGTTGAGGTCTT
>WTCK01000037.1 GCA_013138615.1 Candidatus Thorarchaeota archaeon
GATTTATCCTGAGGAAAGCTCCACTCTGATTGTGACTGCGATTGGCAAGGTTGCCAACGTCAAGTCGAAAGTTGCAGGTGAAATAGTTGTAACCTATAGAGCTGAGGAACAGCAGCGCTCTGAACTAGATCCGGACTTAACCGCCTTGACGGAATTCCTCACCGGAATCGAGAACGCAGAAACTGAGCCAAATCACTGGGAATGCACACTAGAGTGCTCCAATGAGAGCGATTTAATGATACGACTTGACAAGGCAACGGTATTCCTAGTTCCAGAGGGTGGTGGCAAGAAGGAACAAAAGATAGACGAAGCCCCTGCGTTTGAGATGGCTCCCGATCAGGACTGGAGCACAAAGTTTGACATTGAGAGCAAGTCGCCGCCTAAATGCAGTCAGGATGTCATCTATACACCCATGAAAGCTGTCACAAAAAGAGTGCTAGGAACAATCGAGAAAACTGCACAGATTATCCCTGTTGCAAGAATCGGTTACACGAAAGTCTTCGAACCTCCTGCTGTGGACAGCTTTGATAAGACGCCCGTTGAAGTCACTATTGAAATCACTAACAGCGGTTCCGCGAAGCTGAACGAGATTCTTGTGGAGGACAGCCTTCCTGATGATGTCATGCCACCTCTAAAGGAGCATATCAACGTCTGGATTCGGGGGAAGGAATACACTGGCGATTTCGAGTTTGTTAAGAAACCGAATAACCAAAATCCGGAAACCGCACATGAACTCACCTTCAGAATGAGCAATCTCAAGGATTCCGTTGGAGAACTTGCGCCTGGCGAGAGCGTGAAGATCAACTATGCAATAATGGCATGGAAGAGTAGGCCTGAGAAGGAGTATCCCAGTCCAATAGTATGCTCGGCCAATACGCACCCCGCAGGACTACCGGCTACAGAGTTGGGCGAAGACCACAAGCTGGAAATCGTATACAAGAAGAGGAGTATCTCAACCAAGAAGGCAATAAACAAGGGCGCTGATATCGGGGAGTATATCGTTGTACTTGTTGTTGAGAATCGAGGAGAGGTAACTGCAGAGAATGTGGTAGTAAAAGATTGGATACCACCCGGCTTTGAATACGTATCAGTGGACCCTGAGGAACTAGTGCCAAGTGTAAAACCAGCCCGCAAAGGTACCAATGTCGCGTGGACCTTCACCCGGATGAACCCGGGAGAGAAGAAGAGAATCAGATTATCTGTGAGCGGTGAAGGTGAATATGAACGCCGTGAGCCACAAGTGACATCTGACTAATCGATCACGCGCACCCTATCAACAGGTTGGGGGTCAGATCCCCCCACCTGCTTTTTGATTTTACGTTTGCTTGTGACCTCCCTCAAGATCGCGAATTTCCTTTCGTGTTGAGTCCAGAAATTCATCAATATCCTGCAATAGTGCATGATCTACATCTTCTGCACGTTGTGTATCAAGCGTATACAGAACCTTGAACCCCTTCAATGTTGCATGAAGTGCGTTTGAAATCTCAAGGATTGCACCAATCAAATCGTGGTCATTCATTTCGTCTTTTCCATGCTCATACACGAAGTCGTAAGCACCTCTCACCGGCTTGAAGCCAAGTTCAAGCAACTTCTTCATAACCACAGAGGGAGATGCTCCTTCACTATAGAACCAAACTGAAACACGTGTCACATAGCGTGTCATAGCTAAAAACCCCAACCTTTTGGAACGAAACCATTGGTGCTCGATTCGCTTTAAGCTTTTCCAGCTAGCTCCTGCGACTGCGTGAGTGGATGAGTAAAGAGATATCCTCATGATTGAGGACATGATGCCACTGACGCATACAGTCACAATCCAGCGAGTCAAACACAGAAATGTCTTGATGAATTGAGAACTCTCGGATGGCGCTTGTTATGGATTCATCACAAGACCCGCAGTTATGTGCGCCGCGAACCTTCCCTGCGGCAACAGGATCACACAGTATGTTGATTGAGCTTCCCACTTTGTTCCAAGCATCCCTTAGAACACTCATGACAGTCCACAGCCATGGAGGGCTGTATTGTTCTTTCCTCCAGAGGCGCTCGACAAGAGTATACTTCTGGATATTAACAGGATTCATAGAAACCGTTGATACACCCAACTTGGCGGCATCTTCAATGGTTTTGACTGCATCCAAGAGAGCGTCCCTCTCCGTCAGAAAGGGCGGCTTCAAGAGAACATAGGCACGGATTCCAATATCGTATTCCTTGGCGTTTGCTACAGCGCCCTTGAATGTACTGAGGCTGAATCCCTTGTTGATACAGATTGACCGGATAGCGTCATTTGAGCTCTCAAGCCCAATCCCAAGTTCGATTCTCCGAGATCCTAGGATGTCGCGTGTTTCGCGCATTATGTCGGGTGTGACATATTCGGGTCGAGATTCAATGACAACTTCTTGTATCCGCTCGTCTTTGGCGATCCGGGCGAGTATCTTTGTCCGGACGTCAGATGGTATCTCGGTAGTGTCGAAGAAGCTTCCGCTCGTGTAGATCTTAACGGAAAGAGGCGCTGTTTCATCTGTCAACTCTGAGTGAGCATTATCAAACTGCTGTAGCAGTTCATCAGTGGTCGGACTACGTTCATCACCATCCAGCAGGTAGCTGCACATCGTGCAACCCCCGGAATCACCACGGGCATGTGAACACCCAACCGTTCCCAATACGACCGCTAGGGCAACGCCAACCTCGTTTCCAATCCGTGCAGGTGCAATCCATTTGGCGGAGGGTTTAGTGGGGTTTCGTCTACGTCGTTTTGCCACTGAAGTGCCACGAGCTTTGACTGTTGAATCTACTAGGATGTGTTCAAGCCTTTCAATGATATCGCTCATTTCGTATCACACCACCTTGTGTCGTACTGAAACTGCTTGGCCCTTCTTGAAATCGCACATCTCACGCCCAGACATCTCACTCCGACCCACAGCAATGAGCTCATCCTGGTTGTTCAGCACAATTACCTCATCGCCAGGGCGTATTCTTGGATCGGCTTCGTTGATTCCCACCGCGAAGATGGAGCCTCCCTCCAGTTTGCGCCCCTCAAATCGTACCCAGTAACGTTGGAGTGGAATCAGACGACGTCCGCCCTCAAGCGTGAGCGAAAGGGAGCCACGGTCACCGATGAATGCACATGTCTGTTCCTTGTCGACTCTGCACACAACCATTCTGTATAGCTTTCCTCCAAGTTTAGCTCCGTCAGGCACAAGTGCTTCACCAGCTCCTGGACCGAACTGGTAGTCTGCAGTGGCGCGCAGGGTATCTTTGAAGAGAGCAGGGGGGCCGCCTTTCAACGAGAGAACTTCGCGCATATCGTTCAATGTATTTTGCAATGACTGCAAAGAATCGAAACTCGAAGGTGAATGCTGGTCAGTCGTGTATACAATGCTCTGAGTGACACGGTCCTCTGCGCTTTTTACAACATCGAGATAACCGCCCGAAACGTGTGCCACAATCACAACAGACTCAGCAAACTTCTGGAGATGCGTTACAAGAGCATCGGCCGCAATCTCGGTTTCTTCGATATCCCAGTCCCCAGTCACCGGAATATCATAATACGCAGCAGGGTACAGCCGCTCCAATTCTCTTGGAATCACTCCCAGAGGAGATGTCAGAATGGTTTCCGCTACTGACGAACGTGCGGCCCCAATCGCGCGCTCTATTGTTTTAATGAAACGCTGATGAGACTTGGATTCTGAATATGGTTTTCGAGCAGAACATGGGAGGAGCAAAACGAGTGTCTTATGTTCAGGAGGTGTGGATCTGGATGATAGACAGTCCCGAAAGCGTTTCACTGTAGGTGAGTTGTAGGACTCGGGACCAATCAAGGACAGGTTGGTTTGCCCCGATGTTGGTGTGAACTCCTCAAGAAAAGCGAATAGTGACTTGTTTGTCTTTCTAAGCAGAGACGTTGCAGCAGTGCTTGAATGCACCATTGATTCGACTAGCCATCTCAACCGTCCTAAACGCAAAGACTGGACGCTTTCGGATAAATTGGATTGATAGATATTCAGGTTGTGGCCCAATAACACAGCATGAAGCTTTTCTCTGTCTAGTTCTCGAAGATCGCTATAATCTGCACACGCAGTACACGAACAATTCCTTGGAAGAATTCCGCCTGTGATTGATTCCTCCGAGAGATTCCAAAGACGTACTCCCCGCGATGCCGATTCAGCCGCATATCCCAAATCAAATACATCAAAGCCCAGATAGAAAAGGAAGGGGATTGAAGAGGGGGATATTCTACCGAGGGCAATGGCCAGCCAGTCAATTGGCAACATGGTCCGGCTACTGAGGACGCTGTAGTCCTGTGGTCCGAGCCATCCATCGAAGAGCATGGACGCAGCCCTGACCCCTAAGGAAGAGAATTCTGCAAGTATTGATGCAAGTTTCTCAGGAGCCAATTGCCGGGGAATTCTGACAATCAAACGAGAAGGGTCTACCATGCCTTGAATTTCATTTATGAAACGCAACTGGCTTTCTAGCATTAGCTCAGCTGCTTCCGCGCCGAGAAACGAAACAGCCGGAAACGAAGGTAAGAGGATTGAGTCATCTTCACGGGCGTCTGATATGAATGATTTCGAATCATGAATTGGCGAGGGAACAGCAAGAATCATAGGTCCGCCTGAAGGGCTATCGTTTCTACCAAGAGTGGCATATCCTATGATGGACTCTGTGTTGGGAGAACCAACCAAGAATGGGGTCTGAACCTTTGTGGATCCCATCCTGTACACACCAACTCTTGCGGGGCCGTCGTGACCCCGTCCAATGAGAAACTCTGTCATACTTTCTCGCCTTTCCAATTAGACAACTGGCTGATAACCACGGTATTCCTTCGTGTCCACACTGGTTTCAGCATTCCCAAGAATCTTCCTCACACTCTCAAGGGCACCTGCTTTGAATAACGGTCGATTGTTATTACCACATTGATATGAGTACGTGCATAGGGGACAGCCATCCACAGTCTTGCAATCGCACGTCATCAAGATGGTTTCTGTCCTTCTAAAGGCTTCATCCAATCTTGAGAAGAGTAACTTAGATGCACCATTTCCTCCTGGACTTCCATCATAAACGAAGATAATTCCGGAGTCACCCATCGAAACACCCCCAATCTCTCTAGTGCTCCCACCTGTTAGCATATCACTGGACTCAATCACAACATGCTCCAGCGCGTGGAATGCACCCCCATAGAGCTCGGCTGGACCCAGCTTTGGACCCTTGGAGGCTTCC
>WTCK01000294.1 GCA_013138615.1 Candidatus Thorarchaeota archaeon
AATATGCAACTACACCGGCGAACGTCACCATCGATTCGGCCTTAATCCAAGTCGAGTTTACGTCAATTGAAGAATTGAATTGGACTGTCGTACCCTCTGGTGAGGGGTACATCTTGCGAATCGAGGCTGGTGAGCTGGGGCGATGGGAACTTACCATTACTGCTCAGAAAGCACTGCATCAGACAGGCTCTATTCAATTTGTTCTATTCGTTACTGAGAATCCAGCTTTCCTTGATGTGCCAGTCATCCCGTCGTTGGTCTATATCGGCGATATCTCAAGTTATGATTTCAACTATCACATTGAGGGCGGAGCCGGGATTGTCGATGCAAATGTTAGTTTTTCAGGCATTGATCCAGATTGGGTGTCATTCACTCAAATCGGGGACGGCAACTACAGCATCACTATTGAGGCGAATCAAACTGGGACGTTTTCGTTTAGCATGATCTTTTCGAAGTACGGTTACCAGATGGTCAATCAGCCAATCACGTTCAAAGTTAATAGAATCCCATTGACGATTGAAATGGCTCCTCCAACTTGGATAATCACTTCAGATCTTACGTTCAATCTAACCCTTGAGGATGCCACCGGAATGCCGGTTTCGGACGCTTTCGTTAATTACACAATCGCACAAGGCGGTGTAGACCTGCATATCGGCGTGATGACGGAAGATCCGAATTCAGAAGGCACCTACATTGCAACGATATCCCAGACTCGGGTGCCATGGACAGGCAATCAACTGTACACCATCAAGATTTCCGTATCGAAAGAGAATTACCACACAGTGAATCAGGGACTTCTGGTTAACATCTACGAATACATGCCGCCAGGTTATGAGGTGCAGGTATTCGTCCAGACCGTTGTGCCGCAGATTGCCGTTGGCATTGTTGCTCTTGTTTCCCTCGTCATTGGCCGACGCATGTATCGGGCTAACAAGAGGAAGAAAGCCCTTGCGATACTTGCTGTAAAGCGCAGGTTCGAGGACATTCGTGGAATCCTCGGAATAATTGTTATCCACAAGACAAGTGGCCTAGGCATATACTCCAAGATTCTGAAAGGTGGGTTTGACGAGGGGATGATGTCTGCCTTCATCACGGCAATAACTCATTTCAGGACTGAATTCGAGATGGAGGAACTGCACTGGGAATTCAATGTCGTACCGATATCAGACATCATCAGCATTGTTCCCACCAGGAATCTACTATGCGCCTTCATAGTCGGTGCGAGACCCACAATGACTCTGGAGGATCGGATGGTCGGATTTGCTCGATCAGTCGGTGCAATGTTCGACGAAACCATGGCGGCCCCACCCCGGGAAGTCATAGATGATGCGACGCATGGGCTGTTTGACTATCTCTTCGATGACATCATGGATGGTGCCTTGCTTCGTCAATACAGGGTCAAGAAGGATGCCCCCTTCCCACGAAGCCAGAAGTGTCTTCAGACATATCTCGAGGCGTATCCTCCTGAAGATGGATTCGGATTGGATAAACTTGCTGATGGCATGGCCATGTGCGGGATCCAAGAAGGAAATGTCTACCGGCAGATCATTGATGCAATCGAAAACGGCATCCTTGAAAGTGTCGACCCTCAAGAGAAGTACCCAGGTTTCCAAGCAGACGATGATAAGTCCGCTGATAGTGAACCAGCTGATCTCTAGCCGATCTCCAACGATGAAATTCCATCTGGTCACATGATTCCATCTGAAAATGGATGACCCCCTCTCCCCTTCTCTGCGTGTGGAACCACTTTGGATACCCCTCACAGTGCGAGTCTAAACGTCCTCTAGCTCAGCTCAGAGGCTGTATGCTCCACGTATAATCCTCGTATTACCCAGATATCACAGAAATAGTGCTTCAGTTACACGTAGGCTTAAATTGGAATTCAGTGGAAGTTGAGGTGAGTTGTACCATGGAAAGCGAATAAACGGAGACACGAATGATGACCACTCAAACTCGACCAACCTCAACCCTCCAGAAGAATGCAGAAGTTCTTCACACGCTTTACGGACTGCTTGATAGCGATCGCGAGCCTACCGACTCGGACGCCATGAGCCTTCGTTATCTTTACGCGAGTTCGTAGAAGCATTACGATCCTCATTTTATATGAGGTCTACATTCGCTGTCTCCTGTGCACTCCCGGCAAAAGAGATAGAGAAACCGTGGGGGCGGAATGCTCAATTCCCGCCCTCACACCTTTCCAATAATTTTCCTGCCATTGACTCATTCTGCCGTTAGAGTTATATCCCTCCCCCGTGCACTGCCTACAATCTGCAGACTCAGGCGGGAAAAAAACTCACAGAAACAATCACTAGAACACGTGTTCCAAGAGAGGTGGCAAGATGTGCCGCCGACTGGGCATACGCCCGTGATTCATTTAGCACAATTCTCAAGCGTTATTTAGGTGAGTTAACTGCCTGCTGTGGACCAGGAGTGTGACAAACGATGAATAAGTATCCAAGCAAAGATCCCGTTCTGGTAACATGTGGCCTACCCTATGCCAGCGGGGAGATGCACATAGGTCATCTTCGCACCTATGTTCCTGCTGATGTGTTTGTTAGACTTCTGAAGAAATTGCAGACTGAAGTTGTTTTCATCTCGGGGTCAGATACACATGGTACTCCGGTTATTGTGAAAGCAGAAGAAGAAGGTGTAACTCCTAAGGAAACCTATCAGAAGTATCACAAGATACTGGCTGACACTTTTCCCAAGCTTAACATATTCTTTGATAACTATGGGCACACTGACAACGCCGAGAACCATAACAGAACCAACCAGATTGTGAACACTCTCCAGAAGAATGGACACATCTACGAAAAGGAAATCGAAACTCCATTCTGTGATACCTGTGGTCGGTCTCAACCAGATCGATTCGTAAGAGGAACTTGCCCCTACTGCGGTTCAGACGCTCGTGGAGATGAGTGTGATCAGGGTTGCGGTAGATACATCGAACCCGGCTTGATACAAAAGCCCCGATGTGCAATCTGTGACAATCCCACACGACCCATCACCAGAAAACATCAATTTCTGAAACTGAGTGCGTTTGAGGATTTCCTGAAGGACTTCCTCACTAACGTAGATGGTACTAAGAATGCTCGGAATTACGCTCTGGGCTGGGTCAAGGAAGGTCTCAGGGATTGGTGTATAACACGTGACTTGGACTGGGGTTTCAAGTTTCCTGGCGATGAGAGTCTAACCCTCTACGTTTGGGTGGACGCCCCAATCGGTTATATGTCGGGCACGGAGATTTGGGCCAAGAAAACTGGCAAGCCAAAGGAATGGGAGAAATACTGGAAGCCAGGAAACGGTCGCCTCGTCCACTATATCGGTCAGGACATTGTGTATCATCACTGCATCTTCTGGCCTGCTATGCTGAAGGGCAGTGGCTACAACTTG
>WTCK01000181.1 GCA_013138615.1 Candidatus Thorarchaeota archaeon
TATCTCCATTACTCGTGCAGTGCGTGTGGCATCTACGACGGACGCCAATGAATGATAAGGTCGCGTGATGGTCTTCATTCCGAGGAGGAGAAGGTCTCTAATCTCGTCCCAGACAATGTTGTCTGTGGATCTGCGGGGAATCTCAAAAGCAGGGCGACCCGTCATCATGGTTTCGTTGAGGACCTCCATAGCGACTTGGACTAGCTTATCCTGTGTTTCATCAGATGTTAGGCCAACAACTTGGACTGTGTCCTCTGTTGTCAACTCACCCTCTTCAGGTTCCGCCCCAGCTGCGAGAGCCTCAGCTCTCTTCTCAGCCGCCCTCCACTTCTTCTTCATCTGCTTGGCAACACGAGTGACAGCCGCAGGGACGGGAAGGCCTGATTTCTTCTTCTTCGCCTTCATCCTTGGATGCTTCGTCGGAATCTGTTCTACATCCTTCTTCATTGGTTTCTTCTTGGATGGTGCCTTCTTGAGCGAATCTTTCTTTTGTGGAGCTTTCTTTTTGGATTCAATCTTCTTGGCCGAAACTGCTACTTCCGTAGGAACCTCCTCCTTGGGAGCCACGGGTTCATCTACGGGCGTTGGTTCTATCTTGGGAACAATCGTACCAGTCAATGCTTGCATCTCTCTATCTTGAATGGCCTTCTTAGCCGCGAGAATTATCATCTTCGCTCGACTAGTGCTCAAGCCGCTAACAAGTCGCGCAACACTTTGCGGACGTGCTCGTGATAATCGGGACACAGAATTGTAACCTGAGTCCTCGAGCTTGCGTACCATCTTTGCACCCACACCTGGCAGAGAAGCAAGAGGAATCACAGTAGGGTCTTGTGTAATTTCCACTGCTGCCGCATCCTCAGACTCAATGTCCGTTACAGGCTTCGATTCGGTGCTCTTCTCAGGCACCTTGAGAGAGTCCTTTGCAGCCCGCACCAAGTTCTTCGCACCCGTCTTACTTAGCCCATTCAGTTTCTTCGCAACACTCTTCGATCTGGCTTTTGAAAGTTTGAGAACAGAGTCATAACCTGCAGCTACAAGTCGGTCCTTAAGCTTGGACCCAACACCCGGGAGCGAAGTTAATGGAGGACCTGTCACAACTTGCGGCTCTTTCTTGACGGGGGGCTTTGCCTTGACCTTCTTAGCGGGCACCTTTCTTTTGGTTGTCTTTGCTGTGGGTTTCTTCTTGGCCGTTTTCTTCTTGCTAGTGGTTTTCTTGGAGGGCTTCTTTACAAGCTCACCCAATGTGGCTTGGACTGTTTCCTTTTTTCTCGTCTTCTTTCTTGGACTCATTCTGTACCACCCTCCATTGAAACTTCAGCAGGTTCACCGTCGCCAAGAGGGACGTCAGCAACAAGGTCAGTCCCTTTCGCATCTGTTTCGATTTCATCAGCGTCAACTTGTGTTTCGAATCCGGTTATGGAATCCCTCATCTTTCTGGCGAGTATCTCAGCATTGAACTTGGGTTTCTTGCGACCATCATTGACTATGTTAGCTAGGCTCTGAGCGAATTGGTCTGCGTACATGGCAAGGATTCCTGCCCGTTTTGCCTTTCGCCGTGCAGTTTCACGCTTTGTGATGAACCTCTTGAACTTCCGACCTGCATCTTCAAGGGCAAGCTTGATCTCTCTTAGAAGCACCTCATCCTCCGCTAGCGCTTGCTTGCTCTGACCCTTGAACATTACGTGTACATATGCACCCGCCACATGAATGCAGACCATTATTTGGCCACGAGGAATGCCATTATCGAATGTGGCAAGCTTGTAATTCTTCCAGTTAACAGATGCTGTGCTCTTCCACGTCGCGCAATCACTGTTATCCCTCAGCTTGGGCACGCGATTCACAAACCGCCATAGCGCCATTGGGGCGGAAGTGGCAGACCTCAGTTCCCCACCATACGCGATACAGACTTCCACTGCAAAGGAAAGGCCCTTACCGGAGGTGGGCTTGCGTGTGACCGCGGTGACGAACTCAGGATGGTAAGCCTGATCAATCGTTTGCTCGAAGACCTCTGCTCCGACAGGTACAACCGTGTCCGTCGGCGGAGCGATATAGTCCTGACTTGAAAATGACTTGTACAATAGCTCCACTTCTGTCTTGGATAGAGAATCAGCAGGCGTCTTCATGCTCAGAGTATCAAGGTGACGGCACCCTAGTTCCTTATTCGCGCCTTGGATGATAGTCCGGGCCTTGTTTGTGCTTAGCCTTACAAACGCCCGTGTAAGGAAGCGTCGTAGGTCTTGCTCGGAGGTTTCCCGCAGAAGGTCCTGGAATTCTCCAATCCGTATACTTGCAGGATGAGGTTGAGCATACTTGGGCTCATCTGGGAAACCCTTCACACGCCGTGGATAGATGTGAACAACGCCGTACGGATCTATAAACACAATCGTAACGTGTGCGTTGAGAAGAGAAGCCATCTCTGTGTAGATGTCAGCGTAACCCCGTCTGTACTGGATATTCAGGTAGTAAAGTTTGATGAAGGTTCCGTGCTCCAATGGAAGATCCATATCAATGGGACCACTGACGTAGTCCTTTGTATTAGCTGTCGTCGTATAGAAGTCAGCTGCAGTCGCCTTATCCGATGTGAACCGCTTGGAAACGGTGAAGATTGGCTTTCCAGTCGTATTCTGGGCGTCACTGAATGCAGATGGTGCGCCGAAGCCCTGACTTCCTCTGGTTTGCTTCAATTTCTCCGATTTGCTTGACGCCAGATAGATACCGTACTTCTCGAGGTCTGACGGAATCATACCCACACCATTGTCGAAGCAGATGAATTCGTAAACCTTTAACCCCTCATCATCATCGAGCGGTATAAGGTCAGGCATATGAACTTCCGTGAGCTGCATCACGACTAGGGGTTCACGTTTCTTGATTAAACTCCTGAATGGAACCAAGAATTTCCTAAACCTCGTGAGCTGTTCATCGAGCGTTTCTTTTCGGCGGGGAGGAATATCGACTTCCTTGCCAGCGCGAACATCTTTTTCGAGTCGTTTACTGAGGGCAATCGAGTCGTGCAGGGTTCCTTCAAGCTTATCCCGAATCTCTTGAACAAGTTCAGGATCCAGCGCATCTTTGAGTCGTGGTCTTTTTTCTGTCTTCCACCACCAGCTCTCCAACGCATCGATAGCATTGTCTAGGAACTCTATACTGAACTGGGTGTGCTTGTTGAGCCCCGTTTCGAAGCCTACCAACTGAGTTCTCTTTCGCATGAACTTGGCAATTGTCCCTTGGCGAATGTCACCTGTGTCGTCCATAACGGGGACATCTACTGTTGGCTTCTTGCCACTAGTTGGCTTTCCAGCGCTACGCTTCTTTTTCTTGCCAGATTTGGTGCGTCTGGTCTTCTTCGAGGGACTCATTCTAATCACTCCTTAAGCTCCATTGGTTCAGGTCCTAAGGTCTACATTCTTTCGGGGATAGGAAAACGAACGTCTTCCCTACATAAAGCAGTTCTCTGCTTCTAGATATTGTGGAATCTCCATTGTGCCTATTAGGCTTTTGCCGGTGTACATGCTTGTAGAGGCATTCTGGCACGTCTGGAGCACTCCTCCGAAAGAGCGGGTTTCATCCAGAGAAGCGACCAACAAACAGAGGACTTTTCCGTAACGCAGATACTGGAAGACCGAGATGAGGCATTGAGTGAGCAAAGTATCTCCATCATGGCACTGCCTGGTGTCCCTATCATTGAACGTGGAGATAATGTTGCAGATGTGATACTCGAGACGCTACAAACCTCCAACATTCAGCTTCTGGATGGAGACCTAATCATTATCGCTCATACAATCGTTTCAAAGTCCGAAGGAAAAGTTG
>WTCK01000167.1 GCA_013138615.1 Candidatus Thorarchaeota archaeon
TAATCATAAGCAGAGACATTCTCAAGCTGATAAGACGAGATGCTCCCAAAGTTCCCGTGTTCGCTCTGGCCAACAAACAGGACCTACCGAATGCAATGAAACCTGAAGTCGTGGGGAAAATCCTCGGAGTTCCTACTTATCCCATGGTTGCCATCGATGAGAATCGGCGGGATGAGATGCTTAGTATTCTGATGACTGCAGCAGCTCAATATATCGGCGTAGTTCTCCCTGACATGCCCGCATCTGAGCTTCTACAATTTACTGAAGCCGCTGAAGCAGAAGCCATTGAAAGCTTTGCGGAAGAAGAGGAATATGAAGAGGTTGTAGAAGAGGTCTTCGTTGATGAAGATGGCAAGATCATAGAGGACATCAGCGGCTATGAGGTCATTGAAGAGGTCGCGGAATCTGTGGATATGCCTGTCGAAACTGATGCAACTACAGATGCGTTCGAGCTTGTCACGGAATCGGTGAGCGCACCGGTGGCGGAAGAAGTTCCTGTCGTGGCAGAATCGGAAGATGCAGTTGCCATTGAAGCGGAATCTGAGCCATCCGAAACGCCCATCGCCTTTGAGATTGATGTGGCTTCAGCTGAAACAACAGGCGCAATTGAAGACAGTTCTATTGATGTTGAAATCCTTTCCGAGGAGCTTGAGGATGCGGAGCGTGACGAGGTGGAGATTGAAACCACCCCGATGACTGACGAGGAAGAAACAACCACCCTAAAGATTGCAAAGGATTTTCTCTCCGATGTGCTTGATGCGGATGACATAATCGCTGCCGAGCTGGACAAGGCAACCATTGCGGATGTGGATGGAGCTCTTGAGGCACTATCATCCGACGAAGTCATCCCAGTCGAAGGTGAGAATGATGCTCCCGAGAGTGTCGAGCTGTCCATTGTGGAAGAGCTTGATCAGATACTTGGCTATCTTGAGGACGACGCTGATTCTACAGAGGATATCTCAAAGACTGAAGAGGCCATGGATTTTGATAACGATGCGATAAAGGAGCTCTGGGCCGCTTACAGCGAAACTGAGAAGACGATATCTAAGACCGTTGGCAAACGAAAAGTGGGCGAGGATACCGAGTCCCCAGATACTGATGCCATACATGAAATGGACGAAATTCTTGCCAGCATGGATGACAAGGACTTCAAGGACTCTGATGATTGACCAATGTACACTTCGGAAGACTGATTTGTTGGTTAGGTTCTAACGAGGAAACGGGGATCTCTTTGAAAATCGCTGAAGTAGAATCTGGCAAGAATGTTGCTGAGCTTACCGTTCGAGTGCTTTCTGTGGCTCCGCCACGAATCATAACCACTCGTGGTGGCCGCAAGACCCAACTGACAGAGGTTCTCATTGCTGATGAACCTGGTACAACTGTAATCCTGTCACTATGGGGTTTTGGTCAAGGTGCTGGGTTGTCCGCTGGAAAAGTGATTAGAATTACAGATGGTTGGGCTAAGGAATGGATGGGCAAAGTGCAACTGTCTCTTGGACGGTCTGGCCATTTCGAAGAGATTCCTGATGACGATTCAATACCTCCCATTACTGAACTCGTATCTACGAAAGAAAAATCAGCGGACTGAATACTTCCCTGCTTGGTGAATAGAATGGTTCAGGTGTATCTCTCCGGACCGATTGTCAACTCTGAGCTACGAATGGACGACTTCTATCACTCTGTGATTGATGCGCTTGAGAAACAAGGAATTGCCGTCTTTGCTCCTCAGTTCCTCCCTCCTGTCGATTCAGTTCACGTTTACAAGCGCGATGTTGATCAAGTTTCCAAATCTGACCTTCTCATAGCTGAGGTTTCACACGCATCACTTGGTGTTGGAATGGAGATCATGCTAGCAATCCGGCTCAAGAAGCCCATACTCCTATTCCGTCACAAGAATGCAAAGCCTCTTTCCTTAATGGTTAAAGGTGCAGATGGCACAGCTCTGTTTGAGTACAGTGATTTGAGTGAAGTTGTAAACGTGCTACGCACGCGAGCTCTCAATGACCTGATTGTAGCACAGTGTCCATCGTGCGATTCTCAAGTAGTTGAAAAAACTGGAACTATGATGATATGCGCACAATGTGAAAAGAAGCATACGATGTGAAACAATGCAAGATATACCTGGAAAATCAGTCGATCGTACGCGAGTCACACTACTGCTTCTTCTCTCGATATCAATGGTTTCCAGCGCTAGTGTTCTGATTAAGATGAGTGCCTCAGATGCTCTTGTTATCACATTCTGGAGAACCCTCTATGGTGCAATTATGATGGCTTCAATCGGGGCCGTGAAGGGTGATTTGTCCGAGTTCCGGGGCCCCGTTCTGAGAAAGAATTGGGTGTGGCTCGTGCTGATTGGATTCATCCTTTCTCTACATTTTTCCACTTGGTTTACTTCGCTGAAACTTACTACGATTGCAGCCAGTGTAATGCTGGTGCACACAGCGCCCATCACCACCGCGATTCTATCCACGGTGATTCTTGGAGAGTCTCTCAGGCGAAGATCATGGGTGGGGATATTAATTGCAGTGACGGGAGCTATTATTCTAACTTGGAACAGTCTAGTTGCTGAGGGCTCGGGCGTCTTTCTGGGAAATACACTGGCACTTCTGAGTTCTGTCTTTCTCGCAATCTATTTCATTGGGGGTCGGAAGTATGCTAAGGGCCTGCCAAATTCAGTATACACTTCGGTAGTCTATTCTTCAGCTGCGCTTGTTACATTTGTCTTCTGTGCGATTCTAGGAATCAATGTTCTCGTTCTCGACCCCTTCGAGATAGCCATCTTCTT
>WTCK01000206.1 GCA_013138615.1 Candidatus Thorarchaeota archaeon
ATTTTCCTTTTCCCACCTGACCAAGATGTCATCGGAATGGCTGGGCTCGGGAGTGACAATCTAACTCAACACATCGCTCTGTTCTGGGTTGTTCTAGCACTCTTGCAGCCAATGCTCTCTGGATTCGTATTTTTCTTCGAATACTTTGGAGTAGATCCATTCGCCATGATTTGGGTACTTGTTGGATTCGCGGCACCCAGTGCTGGCTTCGCAATAGCTATGTATGACAGAACGAATGCAATAGCAAGCGACCTTAAGCTGTATTTCGCTCATAACCAGAGTCTAGACATTGTGTCACTCGAATGGCTTCATGGGTTAGGGCCTAGAACGGCGGCTTACAGAATGGGTATGTTAGAGAGTGCGGCAGAAAAAGCGGGCGGACTAAGAGTGAGAGGCCATCAAATAGTTCGTGTCACTGACCCATTCCCTATCAACAACTAAGCTGCTAGGCAGGGTGCTTCTTTCTCATATGCGCTGCCAGTCCCTGATCTGTCCATGCAATCCAGTCACATCTAAGACAGCTGAGCTTCTTACTCCCTGTGCCAAATCGAGGTGCAGAACGCTCTTTGAGTTCGTAAATCGTGCCGCCATAGCCTGAACTCCTTCTGGTGACAATCTTGAATCGTTTCTTGAAGCACTCCCTGCATATCCCGAGTTTCTTCCGTTGCTCCACCACGAAACTTTCTTCGAGAGTCTTAGCTGATCTGATTGGCTCCATCATCTTCCCGCAGCTCTCGCAGAATTCAGCTATCCTAATCACCTCTTGGCATGTACGTTCATATGACTCGCAGCATCGATTGTGTGACGTGTAGGGCTAGATATATTACTTTTCCCAGTGCAGACGTAACGGATATTATAATCCTTTGACGTAGAGTTGCGAAGCTGTCTTGAAGACATCCTCAACCCCTTCTCCTGTCAAGCACGATGTTTCAAGGAACGCTACTGGATGAAGCCGTCCATCCTCGCCTAGTTTCTTAGCAAGTTCTTCGGCGAAGATGAAACCTTCGTCTCTAGATACAGGTGGTTCCTCTGCGTCATAATCGGAATCAGCCCTGAGGTCGATCTTGTTGCCAACAATGATTATCGGAGGAAGGCTCTCGATTGTAGATGTTGCCTCCTTCAACCAAAACTCCAGGCTCTGAAAGCTCCATCTGTCTGAGGCCGAGTAGACAATTATCAATGCGTCAGTCCCATCATAAAATTCTCTTCTGGCGATATCCATCCGGACCGCTTCGTCAAATGACCAGACGCGAAGCGTGACCCGGTAGTCAACTAGCTCGAAGCGTCTTTCATGAATGTATTGTATGGTCTGGGGCGGTTCCGATTCCTTTTCCTCAATCATAGGTTCTAAGCCAGCTTTCTCTAGGAGACTTCCTTTGCCTACACCATCCTCTCCTAGGATTATGATCTTCGCTGTTACTATAGGCGTGATTACATGCTTTGGAGTGGCTACCTTCTTCGGCTTCTTTTCTTCGGGCGCCTGAGCCCATGCTATCTCTGACTCTGTAGGCTGCTCCTTCTCTATGACTCTCAGATCCTCCGGCTCGACCGGTGCTTCAGAGTCAAGACTCATCTCTTCCGTCAGAGAGTTGCCTGGGATCGCAGCCGGGGCAGTCGTGTGGGTGCTTGATGTGGCCTCGATAACTTCGCTCCCTCTGAGGCTAATGCGAATCCCCTGACCCGTGTCCATCTTCCTGTTTTGCTTTGTACCAGCTGCCATGAATGAATCACTCATGGATTCGACGAGTGAAAGTGCCTCAGTAATGTCCTTGAAATCACCCTTGTTCATTGACACTACTTCTATTTCTGGAGGTTCAGGCTCGGGGCTTTTGATGAACCTAGCTGCCGCGGGCTCCTCTTTCGAGGCCCGTGTTTCAATGACAGGCGGTGCTTTGAATTGGCGTTTAGGCTTCTCTTCTACAACGACTGTTCTTGTTTCCGGAACTCCTATCTTGAGCATGGTGTCTTTCAGTATTCCTGGAGGGAGTCTTTTGCCCAAGAATAAGAAGTACTGCTGCAATTCGACTTGCATATCGTTGAAAGATTTGCCTTTCAAAAGAATCTTCTTTTTGATAATCCCCTTGTCGCGAACTTCGATGTAACTGGGAAGGAGTGTTATTGAAATTGTTGTTCCAGGTACTATCAAGTTTTGTTGACCCCTCAGGTATGCCGGCAATCTTCCTTTGATTCCCAAGAGATAACCTTTTCGTGCACAGAGTCTGATTCCCTTGATGTGTCTTGTTCACATCGTGCATGTGGGGTTGTACAGAAAGAATTATGACTGTCCTTCAATCTGTAATCTGCAGGTCGAGAACATGACAGACATAGATTTCCTTGATTATGTTGAAGTGATTCACGATTGGCCGGAGCCGGGCAGTGCTGTTTGTGACGTCAGTCGTTTGCTCGAACATCCTAACATCTTTCATGAGGCAGTTGTTGCCCTTGCAAAACCCTTCGTTGAATTGCAACCAAACAAGGTTGTAGGCATCGGACAGAGAGGAATTGCTCTTGCTAGTGCTATTGCCTATTACTTGGGATGCGGCATGGTGCCAGCATATTCCATCAGGGATGTTCCCGAGGATTGCAGCCGAAAGATGAAGTGGTTGCCTGCTAGCAGATTCGCAGATGCTAAGCTCGGACTGGTGGCTGAGTCAATTGACCCCGAAGATAGAATCGTAATCATCGACGATTGGCTCATCAAAGGGAAAACAGTTTTTGCCGTGCAGAAGGTTGTCAAGAATCTCAATGCTTCAGTAGTAGGTATTGCGTGTGTTATCAACAACCTCTCTGAAGCGAGTCGTACGAAGCTTGGCAGACCTGAAGTGCATTCACTTATCCAAGGCCTTGAACCAGACGCATTCAAATCCGATAAGTAGAATGCTGCAGGACTTCGAAATCGATTATCCTGGGGACGCAAGGTAGACCTCAAAGACTCCAGACCACATGTCACTACTTGGTTCTGGCTTAATTAGCAGGTTTCCATCAAAGTTCACACCAACTGGTTTGGCCTTGGTCTTTTTCCAAATATCTGCGAAGATGAGCGAGTGAACGCTGTTTTGGAAATCCTCTGTGACACGCGAGATAGACATGTCTAGGTAAGCCGGATCAATTCCGTATTGACTGAGATCTGCAGTTGTCCTGAACAGACGTTCCTCGCTCACAGCGCCTACGGTCTTGTCAAACGTGTATCCAATGCCTCCAGCTAGGTAGAAAATGCTAATCGGAATCCGTCTTTCCTCTCCGATCACAACAAGTTTCCGATTGCTGAGCAATATGTATTCCGGGTTAGCTATGGTGAACGGGATTGAAGCCGCCTCAACAGTCACTTCATCCATTTTCAATGTTTTACTTAGGAAATAGCCAATCTCCAATACTTGCTTATCGAATCTGAAGGGCTCGAAATCATCAATGTAAACTACATTGCGAGCTTTGCGTAGCATAACATCAACAATTCTTTGACATTGCTTTAGGAACCGGACTCTCTCGTCCTTTCGGCTTAGTATTCTTCCAATTGATACCACAACACGCAGGAACTCAAGATTCTTGAAGTTCGAGAGAATGGTCCTACTCAGGTACGTCTTGCCGCCAGCTTCTAGGAATCCTTCTTCTCTCGCCACATTGTCAGGTATCGGATTTCCCAAGTAGACCTGAGTCATTACCTTCTTGCGCTTTGCCTTGAAAAAGACGCCCACATCCAAACCACGACGTGGTAAGTCGACAAGCTGTCGCACAAATGGTCCATCAGGAACAATCTCCCTCACGTTCGCTTTCTGGTACATCTGAGTATACTTTGCAAATAGGTCGGCTCGTGACATCCTCCAATCAACCCGCAGGTCCTACATTCTTCCATTCATCTATATTATCTCTTCGGATTCCTATGGTGGTGAATCTAACGAAGTTTCTTGAGGGTGTTATTAATAATTGGATGAACTCTTGACGGAATGTATAAAGCAGTTAATGCATGGAAGAAATCCCGTGCACTTCCAAACATTCTTCCCGTCTGCGGGGTTTGGAACAAGAGTGAGGTAGTTCAGATGGACCGAAAGAAGAAAGGATTAACGTTTGCAATACTTGGTATTTTGCTTTTTCCACTATCATTGATGCTCCTATTACAAATCCCGGACTTCTATCTCGGATCCCTAGTGATTATGTTTATTGCCGTGGTGCTTATCGGTCTTGGAGGCGCTTTGGCAAAGGGGTATGACATCAAGCTTGAAACAACAACAGAGGAATGTTACTTCTGCAAAGGCTCAGGAACGATTGATGGCAAAGAGAATTCTGAGGTTTGCCCCAGATGCGGAGGTACGGGCAAAGCACTACCTGAGGAATCCACTTAGCATCATCAGACTTATGGATTTCATCACTTCCGAGGTTGTCTAGATTTGAGATCGAAATTAGTAATCGCACATCGTGGAGCATCTGGCTATGCACCTGAAAATACTATGAAAGCGTTCAGGACCGCCTGGGAAATGAGCGCAGACATGGTTGAACTTGATGTGCAAGAAACCTCAGACGGTCATCTTGTATGCATTCACGATTTCGAGTTGCCTAGAACAACTAATGGCGAAGGCTATGTTGGAGAGCTTACATATCGTGAGATTAGGGAGTTGGATGCAGGGCAGGGCGAAAGAGTGCCATTGCTGAGCGAGGTGCTCGATTTTGCAAGAGGCAAGATTGGAGTGAACATCGAGATTAAAGCTCTGAACGTTGAGAAAAGGATATTGGAGCTAGTTACTGAACGTGAGATGCTTGATTCGGTCATGTTCTCCTCGTTCATGCACAATACTGTCAGAGTGATCAAGAATCTCAATGCTTTCGCAAGGACTGCAATCCTATTGTCCGAACCCAGAGCTGACGCGGTACGTTATACTCTTGATTTTGGAGCAAACGCCATCAATCCACCATTCGAAACCCTCACCGCCGAGCTTGTAAAGGGCGCTCATGAAGCGCACCTTGAAGTGTTCCCCTACACTATAAATGATGCAAGCTCCATGAAGAAGCTGCTATACATTGGAGTGGATGGCCTGATAACAGATTTGCCGGACATCTGTGTGAAGGTCGTCGAAACCTTTCTTCAGAGCCAAGCCGCGTAACTCATTCTCGAGCGGATGCAATAGCTCTCTCTATGAACGGAGGGATGTATGAATAGGCAATGCTTCTAGTGGGATGGCAAGGTATGACATGTTCTCCCCCTTCAATCATGTGAATCTCCTTAATCTCTGAGGATATGCTATCGTACACAATGCGTGCATTTTTTGGGGAGATGGTCTTGTCATCCGTCCCTTGCATAATGAGTGCGGGCACGCTTACCTTATGCATGAGGCTTCGCACCTCCTTAGTCATCTTGAGAAACTCAGAGTATGCACTTAGCGGCTCCTTCGCATACTTGGTTCTCTGTAAGTCGTATCCATGAACTTCTTGTATCTTTTCCAAGTCAATTGATTTGAATTTCATGAACAGTTTCAGAATTGGAAGAAACTTGGCAGCGGTTGAGAATATGCGGACTGCTGGTGAGATTAGTACAATGCCGTCAATGTCATCTTTGCTAGAGGCAAGCTGCAATGTTAAGGCTCCACCCATAGAGAACCCCGCAACGAACAGATGCTCTGGATTCCATGACTTCACTTCGTCAAGTCCATCGGATACCGATTTGTACCACTCCTGGCGAAATGTCTTTGACAGATCCTCCGGACTGGTTTCGTGCCCCGCAATTCTCACTGCATAGGAAGATATGCCTTTCTCTGCCAGAAACTGCCCAAGGCTGGCCACTTCATTGGGTGCAGCGCAGAAGCCATGGACGAGCAGAAAAGCGACGCTGGCACCATCCGGGCGAAGTGTGACTCCGTATTCCGGCTGGTTCAACGTCGCTCCCAACTTTTCTTAGATTTCCTGCTTGTATCACTAGGCTTCCAAGGCGGCTGCTTCACGAGATATGAATTTGAAGCCGTTTTTCAGCATTCCTAGCCTAACGCCAGCTATGAACCATGTTATTGCCAAGAGTACCTCAAGACTTACCACAAGAGCTACAAGCAAAGAAAGCACAAATGCAATATCAAAAATGCTTGGAAATACAGAAAAGACGCCCAATACAACAACTGCAGTGATTGCGCCAAGCAGTACCGCAACAATTGCTATTGTTCTGAGTATTTGCCCTTCCATTTCATGTCCAGATAGTTCAACTTCCTTGGCGAGACTTAGAACTAGCGAGAGGACAAATATGAAAGTAATGGCATAGAATGCCCAGACCATGGCTGCGGCGGTGTTTGCTGCGTGCACAACTCCCTCAGCGAAAGCAGTCCACGGGACGGTCAATGTAAAGATTGCACTGAGACCACCAAGGGCTGAAACCATACCCATCGCTTTGCCATGAGTATACCCAACTATCACTACATTCTTCAGCAGTAGAACGAGCATCGGTAACATTAGAATCGTAGATGCTTGAACGGCTGGGTCAATTCCAGTG
>WTCK01000249.1 GCA_013138615.1 Candidatus Thorarchaeota archaeon
ATGTGAAGAGGTCGTCAGTTGTGAATTCAGTTGCTCTGGTGAAGTGCAGAAACAGCGTCAGCAAAGCCCTTCAAGAGGGACTTGAGTATATTGGTGGTTTCGGGGTTCTAGATTCTCCAGTTCTCATCAAACCAAATCTCTGCACAATATCAGACAATACAGGATACTCTGTTACACGTGTAGAGGTTGTCAAAGCCTTAATCGAGCTGTTATTGCATACTGATGAGGACCTATCCATCAAAATCGTTGAGTCTGACAGCCAGAGTAAGTTTGCAGAAGAAGCCTTTGAGAAGTTCGGATACAAACAACTCTGTGATGATATGAAGGACTCAGGATTCGATGTAAGGACTGTTGACCTCAGTAAGGACCCCTTGATGGAACTCCAGTTCATTGGAGATTATTTCGAGAATCCTGAACTGCCAGAAACAATCCTCAAAGCAGGATATTTCATCTCAGTGGCAATCCCTAAGACACACTATCTTTCCTTTGTCACGGGAGCTTTGAAGAATCTCTTTGGAATCCTTCCAAGAAAGGACCAAGCATACTATCATTCAAGGATAGATGATGTGCTTGTTGATTTAGCTAGAATCATCAAACCGAATCTATGCGTTATTGACGCAAGAGTGGGCGTTGAGAAATGGAATGGCCCTAAAACAAGAAGGCTTGATGCATACATCGTGGGACATGGAGTGGTATCCGTAGACGCAACAATGGCACGAATCATGGGTTTCGAGCCTCAACAGATTCGTCACATCATGGATTCGCATGATTATGATCTGGGGACGATTGATCCGACAGTTCTTGGTGAATCTATCGAGTCAATCGCAGTCAAGTTCAAACCTCCGAAATAGAGGGAAACTATGTTCTGATGCGTATCCACATGGCATTGGTCAAAGTCAATTCTTGCCTGGTTCACCACTCTCTTTTCATCATCGCCCATCCAAATGAATCAAATACGTCATTAGAGATGCTCTCATTGGAGAAGTAACATGCAAAATGCCTCAACCTTTGAAGTCCCGACACAAAAGATCAGGCTGGACCGATTGCCTCAAGGAGAACCCATTCTGGACATAGGAGGTGGAGGAGAGGGATTGGTGTCGAGAATCGAGGGCGCACGGGTATGCGCAATTGACATCCGAATGGATGAGATAAGAGAAGCCCGCATTCATGACCCACCTTCTAACTGGTTTGTAGGGGATGGCAGGGCCCTGTGCTTTCACAACTCCTCCTTTCAGGTAGCCACACTCTGGTTCTCGCTTGGATACATGAGAGAGTGGGAAACCAAGCGACAAGTCATGAAAGAGGTGCAGAGAGTTCTGAAGCCAGGAGGTGTTGCATCAATCATGGCCAGCAAGATAGAATGCAAGGAAGATAGATTTCTTTTCAGAGTACTATATACACTCCCGGATGGAACCATTTCTCAAACAGGCTACGGAGTCAGAGGAAAACAGGATCAGACACTAGAGAGTGTTAGTCGATTGCTGGAGGACATAGGCCTCAGACTAGAGCGTACCCAGGAGCATGAGCACTGGTTCGAGATTCTAGCCGTGAAGCAATAGTGCATGCGTCGTATCTCCAAAACCTTAAAGTGGACACCTTATGCTGACCGAGCCAACCCGCAGTAGGTGATTAAGAATGAGTCTTGTAGTATGGTGGAAACGTGGCAGCAAACCTGGACTCATCATGATATTTCTAGGCATTGCGGGGCTGGTTCAGATTCCAGTTATGTGGCACGCTCAGGTCTACGTTCAGGTGTTGAGTGCTGAGCTGCAATTGATAGTAAGCCTAGGTGCCATGGTAGTGCTTACAGGTGCATACGTTCTGATGGCAGAAACAATGTATCGTTGGGCAAACATTGTGTCAAAAAGGAAGGTGCGCAGACGACAGAGAGCGAAATCGAACTGGATTACTAAGCTCTCAGCTTTCGCTAGATCTTGGCAGGACATGCCAGCTTTTGTGGGCGTTGCACTCATTACATGCATATTTTTCATGTTATACTTCGTGCCATTTGGGGTTTCGGACATGACCAACCTCCCCTCCTGGCTAGCTACACTGGCATTCCTTGACCCTCTCTTTGTGTATCCTCTAGGCGTTAACATCGCTGCTGTCATTAGTGCAATCATTGCGAGCTATATGAACCACAAGGTGCGATAGAACGCAGCAGTTAGCACTTGCTTGCTACCATAACTGAGGGCTTAATTGCACGCCGGGTTGCTAACGCAATGAAGTGATTCTATGACAGGTGGACTCAAAGCAGGTGACAAAGGACCAGACTTCACTTTGTGGGAAGCGCCAGGCAAGAGCGTGACACTCAGTGAGGAACTTGAGAAAGGGCCAGTGGTGTTAGCTTTTTACCCAGCTGACTTCACGTCGGTCTGCCAGAAGGAACTCTGTGCATTCAGAGATGCACTAGCGGTCTACAATAAGCTGGGAGCGAATGTTCTTGGAATATCGGTAGATAGCATCTTCAGCCACGCAGCCTTCAAGGAAGCGAACCAGATTCAGTTTCCGCTCCTGTCGGACTGGGAGAAGACTGTCATTAGAGATTACGATATTGTGCATCCAGACCTTGCGGGAATGAAGAACGTTGCAAAAAGAGCGGTTTTCGTGATAGGCATGGATGGTAAGATTGCATACTCGTGGGTCGGTGAGAGCCTAGGAGACCTACCGCCATTCGATGATGTGCAAAAAGCAGTTGAGAGCCTAAGCTAACTTCGTTTGGGGACGCTAGCTTTATATTTCCACAGCAAGGGTCATGCTACCGAGCCGCGGTAGATCAGCCAGGGAGATCGCACGGCTGAAGACCGTGTTGTCGTGTGTTCAAATCACGCCCGCGGCACCATTCCTTCTTAGTTCGCTATTTTGAGGGGTATTGCTGGGGAGGCCG
>WTCK01000293.1 GCA_013138615.1 Candidatus Thorarchaeota archaeon
ATGCACATACTCTGGATAAAAGCTGGCTACGTAGCAATGATACTGGCATTAGTTGCGTTTTACTTTGCCATGGAGAGGGTGTTGCCCTATCCCACCCATCATGCTTTCTCGATATCAGGAATCATAATTGCCGCGCTAATCATAGTATCGCCAAGTCACCTCATGGTGTATCTTGCTTTGACAATGACCCTGATTACTCTCTTTGGTATAGTTCTGTTTTTCGTTCATTCAAGAAGGGGCACAACTGGCGAAGTGAGACGAGACATAAATCGCATGACTATCGGTTTTTTTGTAGCCATTATTGGGTTCATGGGGCGAGCAGATTTCGTCTATTACAACATCAGTGAATTCGTCTATCTAGCTGGGGCGGCATTGCTTGTTTTGGGGTTAGCAGTCTTCGGGTATGTGATGGTTGGTTCTCCAGCTATGGCGGAACTTGACTGGAGAACGCATCTAATTCGACTCTATGTCATAACCAAGGGTGGCGTACTCGTCTACTATCACCACTTTGTGGATATCCAAGTTAAAGCACAAGAGCTAACGGCGGCAGGGATTTCAGGGATCCAATCACTCATGCAAGAAGCGATGCAAAGCGACGCGGGGCTGAATCATCTGTCGATCGGAGATTACGAAATCCTATTGGCTCACAGCGATGATTCCACTTGTGTCCTTCTCTGTACGAGACCCTATCGAGTACTACTCAACAAAGTGGTTGATTTTTCCAATCAATTCCAGAATTTGTTTGATTCGGAACTTCGCAGCTTTGGAGGCGACATTACGCCCTTCAAATCAGCATCAGACATAGTCGACGCTCTATTCTAGAATGATATGACGCCTACCGTGCCGTCAGAACTTCGGCAGTTCTTCGTATCTATGACAGAAAATCCAATGGCCTGGCTCTACTTCCCTGTACTCGGGGATTTGCTCTCGGCAGATGTCCTGAGCGTAATCACAACGCGAGTTAAACGGGCAACCTGGGGGCAGGTTCGTCATATCCGGGGGTTTGCCGGGTATGCCCCGAATGCGAAGCCCCTTCTCCCGTATCTTCCTGATGACCTCCATTGAAGGATTGCTCATTATCAAGGCCCTGGTGAATGGATGTCCGGGACTTACTAGTACCGTCTTAACATCACCGAATTCCATTATTCTACCTGCCGACATCACCGCTATCTTATCGCATGTTTGCGCAATCACGCCTTGATCATTGCTTATGATCAAGAAAGCAATCTTCAATTTGTCGCGAACGAGCATGATTGCATCCAGAACTCTGCGCTGCACTCCGACATCGACTGCAGTCGTTGGCTCGTCAGCAATCATCAGCACTGGGTTTGTAATCATTGCCATCGCTATGAGGATTCTTTGGTCCTCTCCCATGCTGAATTCGCTTGGTTTCATATTCTGTCTGATATCAGGATCAGCCAGCTCAACCAAATCCAGCGCTTCCAAAACTAGTCTTGCTACTTCACGTTCCCAAAAGACGGCGTCTTCATCATGAGTCCAAAGTGCTTCGGCAATCTGAGGCCCAATCTTGCTGTATGGATTAAGCGACTTGGCTGTTCCTTGAGGCACATACGTAATCTCATTTCCCCGGATCTTGCGGTACTCCTTCTCATCAAGCGCAACCAGATCCTTGCCTTTGTACAAAATGCGACCCTCAACTCCTGGCAAATCAACTTCCATCTCCTCTGATGTACGGCCCTGTTTTTTGACCTTATCTCTCAGCGCCCAGAGTTGTTGGTTCTCTTTGTCTCCTGAGGTACTGGCGTAGTATCTTGACATTCTGTCAAAGATGCCAAGAATCGCTAGTGCGATAGATGTCTTTCCAGAACCGGACTCGCCAAAAAGCCCGACCGCTTCCCCTTCCTTAATCTCAAACGTGACATCGTTGACGGCTCTCACAAGACCGCTCTTTGAGGTGTAGAACGCGCGAAGGTTCTCAACTCTTAGGATGGGTGTATCCTTACCGTCGGACATGGGTGAAAGGCTAGCTCTCGTCCACAAATAGTCTGCGACTAAGGCATCAGGTCATGACAAGAAGACGGTTATAGTGGCTCGTATCTCGTGTCCTTACCGATGGGACGGATACAAGTACGGTACACAACTGCCGATGGACGTAAGGAAACTGAGGAGTTTGGCACAAGCGATCAAGCCCTCAAACTAAGCTTCAGAAAAATAGCTGCAATTTATCTCTCTCCGTTAAGTCATTGCAGCTATTTGAAACTGCTTGACCTATCGAACAACGAGATTGGAAGCCTTGATGTAACCCCATTGAAGCATTGCTTTGACCTACAGTTTATCCGGTGTCAACAGAACCGACTTGAAGAGATAGACCTGTCGTCCCTAAGTCAGTGTATCCGCCTTGAACTGCTGAATTTCTCAGGGAATTCATTACAACATATTGCATTTCCAAATCTTGGGCATGACTGCAATCTCAAGGAGATATTTCTTTCAAATAACTGCCTCGAAGATATTGACTTCTCGCAGTTGAGTCAATGCTCGCGGCTAAAGTGGCTCAAAATTGCGCACAACCGTCTGCAGGATATTGAACTCTCTGCACTGAGTAGTTGTTCCTCTCTGGAGGAACTTGACCTGAGTTCGAACAGACTTGAAGAATTGAATGTTGATCCTCTCGGCCTGTGCCCGAATCTCCGCGAATTGTGGCTTCATGACAACGGGATGCAGAGCCTTGACGTGTCAGCACTTTTCGAGTGCCCTGAGCTGATAACGCTTCAGGCCGAAGATCCCACATCCCAATTTGCATTGACTCTGAGAGCAGATGAGCAGCTAAGTAGCCGGACCCGGATTCCACCCGCTTTGGAAGACCTTCGAAGTCGAATTCATTGGGTCTAAAATTGGGTGAGAAGCAGGTGCATCCCGCATAATGAAGAGATGTCCATCACTGGCATCAACCAGAATGGTTAATATCCGCCAAGCTTCG
>WTCK01000205.1 GCA_013138615.1 Candidatus Thorarchaeota archaeon
TGAATGTACTGTGGACGTGAGTCGTATCTCTCCTTAAACTCTTCACGTAGCGCTTCAACACCCTTGGAGGCTGATGATATCTGTCTACTTAGAATCTCCTTAATCACGTAATTCACTGCGGAAGAGTAGACTCGTACTTCTTCTTCGATCTTCTTCTGCTTCTCTCTTGTCAGAGGTACACTTGACAGTCTAATGATATCCGCATCAGCCTTAGACATAGAGTTCACTGCCACTCGATTTAGCATATGCATGCTTAATCAATCATTCCGCAGTTCAGAGCCTTCGAGCGATGAATAGTGCCTCACCTATGCCTCGCCTTATCGGTGCCGGCTGGAAATCAAGCTCACCATACTCGACCAGAATCTGATTGAAGTAAACGCTTTCATTATCTCTAATCTGAGTCACAAGAGCACAGCCACGTGACATGCTTGGCATACCGCCTGTGGCAAGAAGCGCTCTTCCAAGCATGTAAGTCGCCCCCTGCATCTCAAGGACTGCCAACTCGTGGTCTCCGCTAATGGTCAAGTTGAGAGCACCATGATACTCTCTCTGCGCTTGAGTAAGCAATTCCGTTGTCAGTTCATCCACAGTGGTCTGTTCGAAGCGGCTTTCAGCAACCTCTAGCCAGTGCTTTATTTCGTCCAAAATGCTTAGCAGCTGTTTCTCATCATATCCTCTTAGTTTGAACATCCGCAGGAATAGCTTGTAGAGCATTGGGTCTATCATTCGTACTTCTGTTAGGACCTCAGATGCTCTGGTGATGCAGAACATGTTATTCTTCATCAGGATTGTCCTTCCTAGGTCGAAGAGAGCAGATCTCAGTTCATGTACTGCACAAACACTATTGCCTTCCTCATCGTATCGCTTGGCATCCTCAAGACCGTCAATAGCACGAGCTAGGAGGCCATCTACAACATCGGCAGGCCAACTGTACTCAGTGAAGGTCTTTTGCCAATTCTTGAGAGCGCCACGCTTATCATGTTGGACTTTAGCTCCTCTTAGGCGTCCCACTATTTCAGCTATTCTGTAGGCATCTTCAGCCTTTCCCTCGATTACATCCTCGATCTCCTTGACGGTCATGAAGATTAGGTCAATAAGGACTTCCTTGTGTTTAGTCAGTAACTGCACCGGTGCCTCGTCGCCATCCCATATCACGCCAATATCTAAGTCTGAGTTAGCGGTCAGCGTACCTCTAGCGTAGGATCCATAGACAAAGATGCCTCTCACATTCTTCTGCTTCTTCCACTCTTTCACAGTGTCACGGAGTGCAGAGTCAAACCTACGGTGGAGATTCATCATTGTGTGGCACCTCTTAGGCGGTTGCGTGCGGCTACGCCCAGATTCGCTATTATACGGTAATCTGGATAAATCTATGCACGACCGCTTCACGACAGAGATTAATAGCCGGTCTGGCGCGTTGGAAACTGGAGCTGACTGAATGCCGCGTTCTGATGGTAGAGAGAACAATGAATTACGCCCCGTTGAGATTATGCGCAATTTCCTGAAGCATCCTGAAGGGTCTGTTCTCATTTCAACAGGAGACACTCGCGTAATCTGCACTGCAACCGTTGAGGAAGGCATACCTGGTTGGCTCAACAATCAAGGGAAAGGCTGGGTTACAGCTGAATACGGAATGCTCCCTAGGGCAACTGATACTCGCACAAACCGTCATAGAGTAAGCGGTCGCAATCAAGAGATTCAACGATTAATCGGCCGGTCATTGCGGGCCGCTGTGGATCTCAATCGTCTAGGTGAGCACACGATCAAGATTGACTGTGACGTAATTCAGGCGGACGGCGGGACTAGAACTGCCTCAATAACAGGCGCCTTCGTAGCGCTAATGGACGCTCTTCAATTCATGGTAGATATGGATATGATATCTGAAATTCCTCTGAATGGATACGTTGCAGCAGTGAGCGTGGGCATAGTCAAAGGAGAATGTCTTCTTGATCTCTGCTACATTGAAGACTCCACTGCGGATGTGGATATGAACATAGTAATGCGCGATGACCAATTCGTTGAGTTGCAGGGCACAGCTGAAGGGGCGACATTCGACCGTGGGAGTCTTGACGCGATGACAGATATCGCAGTGAAGGGTATCAGGAATCTAATCGAGAAGCAGAAAGAAGCACTTGGTAAACCCTAGGCAGACATCGACCTAGCTCTGCAATTGCAGAACACCTACCTGTAAAGACCTTAAATTGAGTCAAGACGTAACGTTTATCTATCAATGCAACCGACTTTACCTTGCTATCGTCGAGTAGAGAAGGTCTTATGCAACGTAATCGTTGTGGGGCTGTTCTGGCAACTGCGAGTGCATATTTGCATCTCGATGTACAGCAAGCTTTAAATCACGAGTCAAGTTGGCTCGTCGAGCGCACACACGACATAGTAGTGCGCATAAAGCAGGTTCGAAATCCGGGGTCGTGCTCGGATGAAGGTTCATCGGGACCAGGCGATGTAAATGGTGCCATTCTCGATGGAGGACCGTCGATGCATGGGCTTTGGAGTCGTACTCCCCCACAACCAATGGAAGAAGCAGTGCAACGATTGCAGAGGATGGAGGTATAGGTTCATCGATCATATCAATATGTGGTTGACGAAAATTAATATCGTACATGAAATGACTAAAAAATTTACTTACCTTGGCGACGGGTAATACTGTTGCTGAAATCGTAAGTAGGTCCGCGATTCGCTAAACGGTTGCTGGTGGATGACTTGGTTGGCTAGCCGATGAAGGACGTGGCAAGCAGCGATATGCTGCGGGTAGGCGCACGA
>WTCK01000055.1 GCA_013138615.1 Candidatus Thorarchaeota archaeon
CCGACGGCCATTCTATCTCGGTCTTCTCTATTGCGTGAAGGTGTATGAGAATCCGATCTATCAGAGAATCCACAAGGTTCTCAATCGTCTTTGGCTTGTTCCAAAACGCTGGGCTTGCAGGTATCACTGTAGCTCCAGCTTCCACAACCTGGGCCATATTTCTGATGTGAATTAGATTGAGGGGTGTTTCTCGGGGCAATAGGACAAGCGGTCTCTTCTCTTTGAGGCTGCAGTCTGCTGCTCTGACGACAAGGGTTTCTGCGTATCCATGCGCAACACCTGCAAGTGTCTTCATAGAACAGGGTACTATCGCCATTGCATCGAGATGATAGCTTCCACTTGCCGGTCCCGCAGAGAGGTCATCATTATCAAAGACATAGTCCACTCCTTTTGCCAATTCCTTGGGGGTCAGTTCCATTTCATGTTCAAGAGTCTTGGCTCCCCACTTACTCACAACCAAGCACACCTCATGCCCTAAACCCTTCAAGGCTCTAATCAATCGGACTCCGTAAATAGTCCCGCTGGCTCCAGTTATGCAGACCAAGATGCGTTTCTTTGCCATCGCTGTAACCTACCTGTGGGAACTATTACTATGAACGAGCTCTCA
The DNA here is from genome assembly GCA_013138615.1 of Candidatus Thorarchaeota archaeon. Classification (GTDB taxonomy): domain Archaea; phylum Asgardarchaeota; class Thorarchaeia; order Thorarchaeales; family Thorarchaeaceae; genus WTCK01. The sequence continues at coordinate 608 of WTCK01000055.1, forward strand.
TATGTCCTTTCTGGATGGAAATCATTTACAGCAGGAATGCAAGTAGGAGCGATCCAAAGAATCCTGCGAGCGCTACTATTGTTCCAGTCTTCTTTGCGATATTGTATGCTTCTACTATATTTTGCGTCAATGTATCGAATCCCTTCTCGCCGTACGTCCGAAGCGCCTTGACCTCTCCGAAACCAAGACCGACACTGACAGGGAGCATATTCTCCATAGCTTTTGTTATAGCAACAGCTATGCCGCTGAGAACCTCTTCACGTTTCTGGGCGCCAACGGGAGAATACCCTCTACTGGACATCGCAATTGCGTTAACCACGTGCGTATCTGTTGTGACCGCTTCGACATCGTCAATGCCCAAGCCCTTGATCAAGCTGATAATCTCCTCTCGCATGCTAGATTCCATGTTATTTCCATCGATTGACAGCAGGGCCATTTCTCGATCATCGAATTTCATCACAAGAGCGGTGATCCCCCCAGGTCCCATGCCTTCTTCTTTTGACACATCTGAAGGCACTAATTGATGAATTCCAATCGATACTTTCGAGCTAGGGTTGTTGAAAGTTGTGAACGCTGCACTCGACACGGCCGCGACATACTCTTCAGCTTCTTTTGATCCAGGCATTACTGAGTCGGTGTCATCATCAATGCAATTGTGTGCGTCGACAATCGCAACGCCTCCGATTTTCGGGAGTCTTTTGCGAACCATCTTTGCTGTATCCATACCTACCGCCAGTGCAATGTCATCCGTGTAATCTGGGGCACTTGTTGTGATTGTCAGAAGGTTGTTTCCTGCGAAGAGTGTCCAGACCTTGAATCTGCCTTCATCTGTCCAATGAGGTCCGGAAATGGTTTCATGACCCTCGGTTGTTTCAATGAGCCTATCAATCTCTTCCATTATTCTTCCATAGGCTTCTTTCGTTGTTAGATTCTGATGGTGAGTGCAACTTCCATGGAGTACAAATCCCTGCACTCCGTGAGTCTCTCTAACGTGCTTGATTACTGCGGATGGCAAACCGCTACTACCGATGTCTCTGAACGGTCCTGGATGCACATACAGTACAACACCGACCGCAACAAGATTGCCTGCGTTTCTGAAGACAATGACTTCAAGGGGCATATCCTGTTCGAATGAAATTTCGTCCATAATTTTCTCGAATGGGGTTGGATTGTCCATGAGGAGGTCGTGACCAAATGCTCTGAGGAGTGCTGGTCCGTTAATCCCAAGATCCCTCTCGAAGGGTTTGCTCACCGACCTGTATATGTAGTGAACCACGGCTGAGCAAAGAACGAAGATGCTTGCCATGAATATCGGCCAACCGGTCGGGTATGTTGGAAGTCCCATGACTATGGGTGCAATAGACATGACTGTAATCATCCAAACAATTAGCGGCATCAGCGCCCCGACAAAGTTACGCAGAGGATGGTGGTCACTCATTGCCGTGAGCAAGAATGCGAAGAGCATGTATGCCATGGCCAATCCCAATAACCACATGCGTCCTTCATAGAAATCCGCTGCAAGAACGAAATCTGCAACACCTCCAAAGAACGCAATGATGAGCCATAGTAAAACGCCGTATTGTGCTATGCCTATGGTTCTTCGGCTATCAAGTGGCGACTCAGGCCCTCCAACCATAGCATAGAGCAGCCTAGTGCCCAGCAAGGCAGGCAGACCAATAAGTAGCAGATATCCAAAGAGGATTTGCATCGAGTTTGGGTCCAGAAAGAATGCAGTCCTCATTGTCGCAAGCAGGATCGAGAAGATAATCGCGTAGAACACGAGTCTGCCAACTACTCCCCTGTAGGTTGGCAGCTTCCAGACCTTAGTGTATAGTCGTACCGTTTCCTTGACCTTAGCTTGCTCGCCCAATTCG
>WTCK01000241.1 GCA_013138615.1 Candidatus Thorarchaeota archaeon
GTGAAGTCCACTTGCCCTGAACTGACATTAACCTTGAGGTAATGATGGAAGGCACCACCCCATGGAGTGCTGTACAGCGGTGCACCCCCACCGCCTGCAATTATGTGAACAACACCATTGACCGTCAGTCTATCGAAGAGGTGGTCATGTCCAGTGGCGAAGAGGGTGACATTCTTGTCCTCAAAGAGCTGCTGAAGCCTGTTCATCTCAGTCATATTCCTATCTAATGCGCTTCCTATGTGCTGCAAGGGATAGAGCGGTTGATGAGCGAACACGAATTTCATGCTCATCGATGTATTGGTCAAGTCGTCGACCAGCCAGTCGTACTGAGTGCCAGTTATGCGCCCGTTGTCATATTGCTCCTCGGAGTTGAGAAGGGTGAAATGGACACCAGCATAGTCAAAGGAGGAGTATGGTGAGGGTTCGTCATACATCTCAAAGGCATCAAAGAGGTACTCCAGACGCAACGTACCAGTGAAGGCACTTGTATCGTGATTTCCAAGCACACCGTAGATTGGTGCATAGTGACCAAGCCGGTCAGTGATGTTTGTGAAACGCTCCCAAGCGTCAAGATTGTAGCTGTGGCTCTCAGTAACGACCTGTACGTAATCGCCGGTCATTATCACGATGTGAGGTTCCTCTGCGATTACCAAGTCAACAAGATCACTATACTCCTGAGGTTGTACTGGTGCGGTGTCTGTGTCTGGCCGATTATCGCCAAATACAATCATCTTGAACTCAGCTCCATCCGCAGGAGCCGTCTTGAAATGGTAAATGTCACTGGCAGTACCATTAGATGTCACTTGATAGTAGTATTTGGAGTCTATTGCGAGACCAGTCAGTGTTATTCGGTGGTCCCCAACAACGGTGCTGTTACTTGCAGTTAGGTTGAGGTCCAATTCCTCCAACCCATAGTCTACTGTGGCGTTCATGGGCACATCTGTTCTCCAGAAGATCAGAGCTGAGCTATTCGTTACCAGATTCACAGTGGGGCCCCTAACAAAATGAGCGGGGGCTGCATTAGTGAATGACCCTTCAGGAGCTACTGCTGGATTCGGAGATGTCGTTTCTACTAGACCCAGCATTAGGGGAAATAGAAAGAGTACAAATGCGATGGAGAAACTGACTGACCTGCGCAATTGATGCCACCTAATCCCTAATGCGAAACGCTCTACTTAAGCGCCATGGTGCCCACCCCCACAATAGTTTTCAGCATTGCACAACAAGTAGAGAACGGTGGTTGGTCCGGTTGTATGTAAAGATACGCAAGGATGGAGCAGTAGGAATTGGCAAAGGTACAGAAGGACATGCCGAGATCACTCTCGGGTACGGAGAAGCACACATGATTGCAGCTGCGCTTGAGAAGCTCGCACAGACAGCACGCAATTACAAGCAGACCTACAAGAAGACTACAGATGTGGGAGGAGGAAATCGCATAGACTTTGAGAGAGCTGAAGATGGCACGATTACGATTTCCGGCGATGGCAAGACCTACTGCCTCACTGAGAGCGAGGTACGTGAGCTTGCTGACATGCTAAACAACCTGCCTCCTGTCGAAGTTATTCCACCCTCAAAGTATGTTCAGAAAATGAACCCTGAAGCGGGCGTTTGTTTGGTTGTTAGGAATGGTGGGAATTCATTGTCACTGACCTTGCCTGAAGCGGCATTGATCAGAACGGCCATTAAGAACAGCGTGGAGAGTAGGTTCTTCCTGGAACCGATTGTGATTGGGAAGAAAAAGCTGCGCGTGACAAGAAGCAGTGACCTGAAGTGGTTGTTGAGCAGTGATGGAACTGAGATAAAATTCACAGCTTATGAGATAGAGGCGTTGATGACAGGGCTCCACAATGGGCTTCTTGATGTTCTGATGGACATGGTGAAATCGTTAGGCAGTGATGACATCGCAGATATTCGCATGAAAAGTCAAATTCAACGGATTGAACAGGATACAACAGATATCTTGGGTGAACATAAGAAAGCCAAAGGCCGAGTGCGAAACATTGTCAAGAGATCAAGAAAGATACTGGGCACTGTAGAAGATGCTGAATTGCGGCTTGAGGAATTCGTTAATCTGTGCAAACATATCCAGTGGAAATTCGAACCTGAATTCGTGAAACCTCTCTTTGACCTGATTGGCCGGACATTCGTCACTGAATCGTAGGCTAGTGCGGCACAACTCTTATGAAAGCGAACCAGCTGAACCATGCATCTGAGGTCCCTGACTTGAGCATGCGGTACATCAGCCAGCTTAGAAAACGATGGGGAACACGCGCTCCAAGGCAGTTCCTCCGCATGTATGGTCTTCATCGAGTACCCTTCGGTGACATTCTCAGCAACATTTTCGATGCGCTTGACGATCACAACGGGCACTTCTGTTTTCCAACCGTGGCTGCAGTTGCTAAAATGCGCCCAGAGTTGGTTCGACAAATAGTCGCTGAAGGCCACGAAGTAGCAAGTCACGGCTACAACCATCTTCGTTATCCAACATTGACGCCAAGTGAACGGAAAAAGGACCTGATGCTAAGCCTCCAAGTCTACAGGAAGATGGGTATCGAAATCAAGGGATTCAGGGCACCCTATGATAACTACACTGATGACATGCCTGAATTGATTGAGAGCCTTGGTTTCACCTGGGATGGTGGATTCGGATACCGACCAGAACACCGAGAGAAAATCAACTTCTTTAATGTGGATCTTAACGGTAAGATGTCAAACACCACATATATCCCGCTCAATATCTGGAGCGACGACAAAATGATAGATGGTCTTGGAATGGGACCTAAAGCTGTAGCTACTCAGCTCAAGCGTGAAATCAAGAATGCTTCCACTAGCGGAGGCGTTGTTATGTTCGATTTGCATCCAATTAGGATTGGGCAGCCTAAGTTCGTTGGTGCTCTGAGAACTGTGGTGGAATATGCTGCGGAACTGGGAGGGTGGTGTCCAAACCCGGCAGATGCCGTAGCTTATTGGAATAAGCATAGCAAGTGGAAAGGGGATGCAACC
>WTCK01000216.1 GCA_013138615.1 Candidatus Thorarchaeota archaeon
TTTCTCGCCTCCTTCAGGGCTTCTTTGCTGACCTCTCCTTCGCCGACCCCCGGACAATTCTCGTCACTCAAGAAGTACTTCTCACCGTTGTATTCAAGTGGAAATGCTTGGCATGAGATAGGTCTCGAGTACCTTATGGTGCACCCGTTTGAGTCTTCGTGGTAGAATATGCACGCAGACTGTTCCGAGTCGCTCTCCAGAGGTTTCCGAAAGGTTTCGAGAGCTAGAGGTTCGTTCTCGTTGGTTGGCAAGCTCAATGTAATGCCGGGTAAGATTTGAGAAAGGTAATTTTGACCTGTCCATCTTGCTATGTCACCCATAGTGATATTGATGCGCGGTCGAATATGACAGGCCTTTATATCGCATTTCTGTTCAAGGCACTTGAAGCTGAATTTGGATTTCTCACCCATGTCTAATTACCTTCCTTCTGGAACGTTCGGTTGCGTGTTCTGGCAATCTCTTAATCCTTTCGTCAGAGGAATGGTTTGATGAACTCGGTTTAAGCCGAAAGGTATTTTTATTGAATATTTGCCGCTCTGCAACTAGCAAAGGTCTGCAATCTGGCTAGACCTCGGAGCGCACAACATGTCCGAGCATGAATGGCATAGCAACGATGTAGAGTACGCAATGAAGAATCTTGATTCTACGATGGAGGGAATCACCAGTTCTGATGTGCAGACACGTCTCGAAACCCATGGGTACAATGAGCTAATCGCCATTGACCGCATAGGACCCCTCCAAATGTTCCTGAACCAGTTCAAAGACCCCATGGTCATCATCCTTCTAGTTGCCATAGTCATCTCCGTTTTCACATCAATGTTCGGAGGTGAAGGGGATCATGGGTTCATTGACGCAATCGTTATCTCTGCGATTGTAATCTTCAACTCAGTATTCGGTTTTGTTCAGGAGTATAAGTCAGAGCAGGCGCTCGAAGCTCTCAAAGAGATGGCTGCACCACGAGCCCTCGTCATGAGAGATGGCCTTTGGATAGAGATTGACTCGAAGGAATTGGTCCCTGGTGACGTTGTGGCGCTTGAGTCTGGAGCTCGCGTCCCTGCAGACGGCAGGGTCATCCATTCTGTTGGATTCGCAATAGATGAAGCAGTTCTCACCGGAGAATCAATGGCTGTACGTAAGGTTGTTGACCCACTTCATCTTCACAACCCAGTAATAGCTGACATGACCAACATGGTATTCTCTGGCACTACCGTCGTGTCTGGCAAGGGCCGAGCTGTTGTTACAGATACTGGGATGAACACAGAGTTCGGTAAGATTGCCGAGATGGTTCAAGAGAGCGAGAAGGACATGACTCCTCTTCAGTATGACCTTGAAGACCTCGGAAAGAAACTGGGAATTGTTGTAATCATACTGGTTATCATCGTTTTCGCCGCAGAAGTACTTCGCAACGTAGGAGGGCTGATGGAGGAGCTTCTGACGGCAATCGCCCTGGCAGTTTCCGCTATCCCCGAGGGGCTCCCTGCGGTTGTCACCATAACGCTTGCCATTGGCGTCCAGCGAATGGTACAGAGAAATGCAATTGTCCGTAGACTCCCGTCTGTCGAAACTCTTGGCTCTACCACTATCATTGCTTCTGACAAGACGGGGACCATCACCAAGAATGAAATGACGGTGACGAGTTTATACGTCAATGGTATGACTATCGACGTAACAGGCGTCGGGTATAACAAGGAAGGGCAGTTCTCCCAAGCAGACAAGGAGCTTGACGTTCATCAGGATCCGCACGTCATCAAGCTCCTTGAGATAGGCCAGCTCTGCAGCAACGCCTTGCTTCAAAAAGATCCGTCGGGTGCAGGTGATTGGACCATCATAGGTGATCCGACCGAGGGCGCTCTTTTAGTAGTGGCAGAAAAGGCCGATGTTTCATACGACAAAACCTGGAAAACGTATTCTGAGATAACGGAGCTCTCTTTTGATTCCGCTAGGAAACGGATGACCTCTATCTGTAAGGGTCCTGAAGAAAGCCTAACGGCGTTTTCCAAGGGTGCTCCAGAGGTTCTCTTGTCTCTCTGTAGTCGCATTTACGAGAACGGTACTGTTAGACCATTGGAGGAGAATGAGCGCGAAAGCATCCTCGAAGTAGCCGCCGGTTTCGCTGAGAAAGCCCTTCGGATTTTAGCTTTCGCCTACAGAAACCTCGACCATGAGATTCCCGATTGGGAAGCCGAGGAGGTTGAAAGGGATCTTGTGTTTGTCGGGCTTCAGGGAATGATTGACCCCCCGCGCGATGAGGTTCTTGAAGCGATGACTACATGCGCAAAGGCGGGAATTCGGCCAATCATGATAACCGGGGACCACGAACTCACGGCACGAGCCATTGCACATGAAGTCGGTCTCATTGAACGTGATGGTCAAGTCATCACCGGGGCTAAGATTGATGATATGACTGACGAGGAGTTTAACGCCATTGTTGATACATGCAATGTCTATGCTAGAGTGGCTCCCGAACATAAACTACGCATAGTCGAGGCGCTCAAAAGTCATGACCAAGTCGTCGCCATGACAGGAGATGGTGTCAATGACGCTCCTGCAGTAAAGGCCGCAGATGTAGGCATAGCGATGGGAATACGGGGCGCAGATGTCACGAAGGAAGCCTCTGATGTTATCTTGGTTGACGACAATTTCGCCACCATTGTGTCAGCTGTTGAGAAAGGTAGGGAGATTTATTCTAACATCCGCAAATTCGTACGCTTCTTGCTGGCGGCCAACTTCGATGAGGTGTTCCTCATCTTCACAATCATAATG
>WTCK01000034.1 GCA_013138615.1 Candidatus Thorarchaeota archaeon
GATGATAAGGTACTTGACAAACTTGTCACCAAATAGGAAGTTCCCTCCAGACTTGAGTATTTGCAGGTATTCACCCGTGGAAGGGCGTTTCTCTCGGGCGTCTTGAACCTCTGGGAAATCCACTACAAATTTGAATACTGCAATTGCTACTACCACACAGAGGACAGCTTGGAGCTGAAAAACCCAAGCCCTCTGAAATAGCATAGCCAGAATGCTGCCAGGAATCAGTGACAGCGTCGCGACTATCCCAAAGACCATTCCAATCCGACCTTGAAAAACACCGTACTGTTTTCTATCAGTGTCCTCAGGCATCGCCACCCTGTAGTTATTGTCAAACCAAGCACCGAATGCTCCACTCTCCTGCGCCAATGCGAATCCTTGTAGCGCATAGATTGCAACCAGAAAGAGGAATGGAGTTGCACTGGTGACTAGCGATACCATATAGAATACGACACCATATAGAATGAAAGCTGAAGAAATTATGTATCGCTGACCAAGCCAGTCTCCGATTCCTCCTGTAGGATAGTCGAAAATTGTTTGTACTGTCAGCTGAATAACTACAAGAACACCTACCAAGCCCATACCCTGCATGAAGTCGCCGCCCCCCAGAGCTTCTGCTATGAAAATGACGTAGAACGTTGTTGAGAGCATGATGGTCACGGAGATTATGGGGAAAAATACAACCATGAGCCGAGCCATTCTCATTATCCTGTCGTTGGGTTCAGTGAAACCGAAGAATCTCGCTAATCTACTCATTCTATCATCCCTCCATGAATCTCGACTTTTGGTGTCTTGAGAGCGGAAGTCGGAAAAAGCAAGTCAAGGTCGCTTAAGGAATCTTGTATTCCAGTAAGTGCGTGGTGTAGACGCCGCTCAATTCTTACCGTTAAACTCGATGCGTGAATCATCCTATCATTCTCCATTAGATGGTTAGGCGGCCCCCAAGGGAGCTACTCCGCGGAGACCGCCAGTGAGATAGACTCTGTTTCGGCTATGTCGTCGTGCTTTGCTGGAATCGGGTAGCTTAGACCTTTCCGAATCATAACAACTCCAATCAAAGCCACGATTCCAACTGATGCTAGAGTCACAGGAAAGCCAGCCGTCGGTATTAGCCAGCCAAACAGCGCAATCTGAGGGATTGCGAAGATTGTTGCTATTGTTGGAGATAGAGAGTACATGCCGTTCCTGATCTTGTTCGGGATCACATCAAGTAGGATTCTCTGGGTTAGAATCTCAGCGAATCCACCGAATAATCCAGTCAGCGTGAATGTACACATTATCAATAGCACTGGTAAAACCGAGCTAGCCGGCATCCGCATAATGGCAATGGTTGTGAAAGGAAGGATCACATCGATTATTGCCCCACCTGCGGCAGGGGGAAAGAGAAACATCGTGATTGCCAACACGATGTAGAACAAGAAACCTCCAAATTGAAGGAGTCGGAACCGCGGAATCCATGTTTTGGGGTCGAATTTCCTGGACCAAACGCCGGATCTTTCCTGTGTGAAGATTCCGGGAATGAATAGAATTGTCCTGAAACTTGATACTGCGATATCTGAAACCAAGTATGAGAAGTATAGAGGGAAGAGAATCAGCTCACCCCAGACAAATCCTGCGCTCCATATGACACAGCCTCCAATGGTCACGTACATCATGAACTTATTGCTGAACAGGAAACTGATTCCAGACTTTAGTAGCGATGTGTATTCGTTCATGGTCGGTTTCTGTCTGGCCGCCTCTACTTCGGGGAAATCCTGCACCAAACGGAGCACGATTGCTGCTATGATCACGCACAACACTGCTTGAAGCTGGAACACCCACGCTCTGCCAAGGATCGCGGCGATGATGCTTCCTGGTATCAGAATTGCAGTTGCCACGATTTGGAAGAGCATTCCGATCTTTCCCCAAAACACGCCGTACTGTTTTCTGTCCTTATCACCAGGCATCGCTACTCTGTAGTTATTATCGAACCAAGCGTTGAACGAGCCACTGAGCTGGGAGCTCCCAATACCCATCAATGCGTAGAGTGCAATCAGGAAGACAAAGGGAGTAGTGTTGTTAACCAGCGAAACCATGTAGTATGCAAGCCCATAACAAAGGAATGCTGACGCTATCACGTAGCGTTGACCAATCCAATCACCTAGCGCGCCTGTTGGGTAATCCAACAAGGTCTGGACTATCATCTGAATGACGACCAAAAACCCTACAAGCATCATTCCATCGATGAAGGAGCCACCGCCTAAAGCCTCCGCCACGAAGACCATGAAGAAAGTGGTGCTGAGCTGTATCGTAGCGGCTACCACAGGAAGCAGCATTGACATAATCTTGGCTAACCGCAGGATCTTGTCATTTGCGTCAGTCAATCCGAAGAAAGTGCCCAATTTACTCATTATGGGCACTTCCGCTCATGACTGCCATAGAGAACTGCTCTCGTTAGGCTACCCTTGGGAGCAAGCACTGCACACTCCACTCGGGATGCTGCTTCTGTTGGTTTTGTTCCACTGATCATATCGTACACCTCAGATTTCTGTAGACTGGTCACTGTATATTCCATTGATGGGCAATGGTGCCCAGTACTGTGACCACTCAGTGACCACGCGATTCACCTTCTGTAGGCGAATGCGAAGCTGATTGCTTCAGTTGACTGGATCTTCACGGTATTCTTGTTCTTGAGCACTGACGAGTTCCGGTTGTTAGTTGCTAGAGCCATTATATCTCACAAGAAATCCTCTCAGAATCAGTATATAATGCGAAGCCACAATTCAGGGTCACAGAAAAGGGTCACATCTTGTGACTATGTTTGGAGAGTCTGACAGTCAAACGTATTGACTGTCAACTGAGAAGGTACTCAGAAGGGAGGAAAAAAAGTAACTCTCAAGGGATTATTTTTTTGGAAATCGAAGAGGAAACGATGTGGGAAGCGATGATTCATTGGTCACAATTTCAGTAAACATTGTATTATCT
>WTCK01000227.1 GCA_013138615.1 Candidatus Thorarchaeota archaeon
ACAAATTGCATGTGGCCTTATAGGACCTCTTAAGGAAAGGCCAGAACACATGTATGATTGACCTTGCACGCTTTCAGTAAGAACACCGAGTCTATCGTTCATGAACCGATAACTACCCCTTCCATTCTTGCAACTGTACCGGAGTGCTTGAGGAATACTCTGCAAACATCCATCAGCAAAACGCAGAAGCGGAGGAGGTCTGTTCTAATCTCAAGCAACAGTCTTGCAAATCGGTTCATTCTTTCTAGGTGGGGAATCCGCCCATCACAACGCAGGCATTATCGAAACCTATTCGCAGCAGTAAGGAAGCACTGTAGAGCTGTCTTCAGGCACACTCTTGCCCAAGGCCGCTTGGAATGGGAATCTGCATCTGAAAGCTATATGTTTGGAGTTTACAAGTTTGATGAGATTCGCGGGAATCTAATACTTGGTTTTGTGACAGTATCTCCAAACTCAGAATGGTTTCTTAAACCAAAATCATCCGCTTGTCGATCCGAAATCTAGTTGATGGTATTACAGATAATACTCAACAGCCCACAGTTCACAAAAGATATATCTCAATCTTATCGAACGAGGTACTGGTATACAAAACTGTATCCGCCAAGAAGCCCTTATCACTCAAATGTAGAACAGCCATTATAGACCTCTATAGCCGAAATTGGGCCATATGAGGCATGTTCCCCGTAGCTGTGATGGGGCTCAATTATCAATCTCGCGCAGAGTAATGGAGTGTAGAGCCTTGGAATCGAATAAGAAAGAGCAAGGGGTTCGGGGTGTGCCGAAAAGGCGAATCCGATCCAATGTTAAACAGGTTCTGAGCGAACCAATACTGAAGGCCCTGGTCAAACAGTCAATGCTAACTGAAACACAACTTGAAACACTAATTATTGATCTTCTTGTGGAGGACAATTATGGATCTCACATTCCCTATGATGACAAGGCAGCATTCAGGTCGCGTCGGGGTACTAGAGCACGAGGAGTATCGCGCGGAGCATTCAACAGAACACTGAGCCAGGCACGGAGGAACCTAACGCGATGTCTAAATACAATGCTTCTGCTAGCATATCTTGGATTGTTTGAATTCACAATATTTCGACCTTTTGAAGAGATAGCTGGAAGGATTGGAAACTACAGGCACATCCGTGATATATTGGGCGACAAGGTTCAGTTGTCAACTGAGGACGTAGAAAGCTACCGTGCGGCCGAACGCATGATTCTTGCAGCCTTGGATGAGCTTACTTCGTCTCTTGCCCTAAAATCCGGCCTCTCTAAAAAGAAACAAAGTCACGCAACCGATTAGCTTTGGATAGATGTACCGAACACGTGACTGTAGACGCGCAATAAAATTGTACGAATGTGTCGTATCATCGAAGACGCATCGCAACGCCAGCTAAGTTCGTTCTCCCATCGGGTCGTCCATAGCCACATTGATCATCTTGGAAGTATATCTTGAGGAGATAGAGATGCCAACGATATTGCCCGAACTTGCCAAGGCAGTCCGAAACTTCGGCATTGACATGTCATCTTTGATACGACACACTCATACAGAACATGAACACAATGATACATAGTTCTAATCTTAGAACAGAGATTTTCCTCAAATTGCATGCGTGGAAGACTCTTTTGTAATACGAGCCATACAAATAATACAAACAACTTCTGTCTGGCCAACCTTTATCCTACTCAGACAAATCAGTAATCCTTGATTCAGACAGTGACAGTGATAAAGGTGGTCAAGGAGAATCCCTTGGAGCGACTACTGAAAGCAAGTAGAAAACGTGTTGCGGAAACTGAAGAGCGCGATAAGCTTGATGAGATTGCGAATACAATTGGTGACCGAAGAGAACGGGACCTGCTCGATCTCCTAGCTAGCATCGAAGCCAAGGATGGATGGGGAACCGCAATTCAGTTTCTAATTAAGTCAGCAAAATCTACATACTCGGCTCCAATTGGCGCGGGGAGCGGCCAACGAAGAATCGAGCCTTTGAAGTATCGAGAAGTGATTTTTGCTATCTTCTCCTCCGCAGGCTTGGAACCTGTGAATTGCGATACAGTGGCATTGCTCGATGAACTACGAGATGAAGAGTCGATGGTGACTGCAACACGCGCATTTGCTGCCAAAGTTCAAGATCTAGCAATTGAGCAATTCCAGAGTGGGGATGCTTTCTTCTTCGACTTGACGAGCATGAGCAGCTCTCTTCCAACAGATCTGATAAAAATGGCTGAAGCAATTCATAAGAAACGAATGCACGAGCTAGTCATTCCAGTTAGTAGGAAACAAGCACACCTGGAGAAGTTGTGGCACTCCGAGTACGGTCGAATAGCCTTGGCAGAACAAGGAGTCAAAGGCAACAGATTACCACTCTCCGATCTCGATTCGGTATTATCTGTAATACAGTTAAGAACTGGCTATCGGCCTATGACCAAGGACGATGACGATTCCTTGGAAGTACCAGAGGTTTCCCCATCTAATGTTGAATATGGGAATCTTCTCGCCATGATGACTAATCAAGACATTGATGGACTTGGGCTTCTTGGAAGCAAGTACTCACTTTCTCTTCTTAGTACTGTACTGGAATCAGCTATTGCCGCTTACCAGCAAGACAAATCCACAAATATGTTCAGGAGGTTCATTTCTTGTATGAGCAGTCATGTGCAAGTTCGATCACTAAATTCACTTGCAACGTTTGAGCGAGTCATGCAACTAGACAACAGCCGCCTTGTGACCCCCGTCACAGTCGCTCTTGGGAATTTCTATCATGAATCCGCAGGTTCAGTCTTAATTGAGCTGGCATGTAGGACAAGGAGCAAGGAAGTTGAAGCTGCTTCAATCACATCTATCACAAACATTCACCGAAAGTGTCCTGAGGTTGAAGTCGTATTGGACAAGGCCTTGGCATCAGAATGTAGAAATCGCGGCAGACTAAGACGCTTTCAGAAGCGGATTCTAAAGACAAGTAGAACCAAGTATTATAAATAATACAGGTATTACATACCGTGAGCACGACAGACATAAATCAACTGGACCTCTCGCGTGAGAATCATGAGCAAATCAAAAGGGAACGCAATGGAAACAATTGACAAATTCTTCACACCTCATTCCGTTGCCTTAGTTGGAGCCTCATCAGACTACAGGAAGTTAGGTAACTCGAT
>WTCK01000201.1 GCA_013138615.1 Candidatus Thorarchaeota archaeon
ATCGGACACTTCAGTCATATGAACGCCTCACGATGGCGTGAGTCTTCGTGTGTGTCGCCTGAGAGCGAGTTGAGGTCTATAGGTCGGTCTGCTCACCTAGCTCGCCAGCAAAGTGACATGCCACATAGTGACCTCCACCCATGTCCCTGTCTTCAGGAACCTCACGTACGCAGATCTCTTGAGCGTACGGACACCTTGGATGGAACCTACAGCCCGTTGGAATGTTGATTGGGCTTGGCGGTTCTCCCTTGAGTGACTCAACACGGCGCTTCACAGTGGGGTCTCCAGAAGGCACCGCAGAGATCAGAGCTCGAGTGTAGGGGTGTTGCGGCTCGAATGCAACCGAATGCGCTGGACCGATCTCAACAACTATTCCCAAATACATGATACCAATGCGGTCTGCAATGTAGCTTGCTACTGCCAGGTCATGTGTGATGAATAGATATGTGAGCTCAAGATCCTCCCTGAGCTTCAGCAATAGATTAAGAATCTCTGCACGGATTGAAACGTCCAGCATTGATACTGGCTCGTCAGCAACCATAAACTCGGGGTGAAGGATTAGTGCTCTAGCGACTGATATCCTCTGTCTCTGTCCTCCCGACAGCTCGTGGGGGTACCTGTCAATAAAATCTTCTGCTGGAGTGATGGCAACACTCTCCAAAGCCTCCAGCACACGCTGTCTCTTCTGGCTGGGTGTCAACGGTATCTTATGCACATCGAGTGGCTCTGCAACAATGCTTTGGATGCTTTGCTTTGGATTGAGGGATTCGTATGGATCTTGGAAGGTGATCTGCATTCGCTTTCTCAGGTTTTTGATCTCTTTACTGTCCAATGTGGCCAAGTCTTGACCCGCATAAGTAACAGTTCCATCTGTGAGTTCGTCAAGGTGGAGGATGCATCGACCTGTGGTTGTCTTACCACAACCTGATTCACCTGCTAGGACCAAGATCTCTCCCTTCAAGATGTCAAAGGTAACACCATCGACAGCCTTCACGAAAAGTTCCTGCTTGTACAACATTGACGAGAGGAAGCCAACATTTACTGGGAACCACTTGCGCATGCCGCGAATTTGAACTAGAGGTTCTCCCTCTTTGATTTCCTCGGATCGGCCAAGTGCTCTTGAATAGTCTTCAGTTGTCATTATATGAACCTCCTCAATTTAGGTCTACAGCGATTTGTCCCTTCAGCTCCTCAGCAAAATGGCACGAAACCCATCTTCCTGGGTCGATCTCCTCAAATGCAGGCTCTTCCTGATTGCAGATTTCCTTTGCGTATGGACATCTCGGGTGGAAACGACACCCTGATGGCGGGTTAATGAGATCTGGAGGTGAGCCCGGAATGGATGTGAGCTTCTTCTTTTCTGCTTTCACCATGCTAGGGATGGCACCCACTAATCCCGCTGCGTACGGATGTATAGGCTCCTTAAACACCGACACGACGTCCGAGAGCTCCGCAATGCGGCCTGCGTACATGATCGCTGTCTTGTCGCACGTTTCCGCGATAACGCTCAAATCGTGCGTGATTAGGATTAATGATAGACCTAGATCCTTCTGCAGCTTTTGCATAAGCTTCAGTATCTGGGCTTGAATTGTTACGTCGAGAGCTGTGGTTGGCTCGTCTGCAATCACAAGGTCAGGATTACAGGCCAGAGCCGTTGCAATCATGGCTCTCTGACGCATGCCTCCTGAGAATTCGTGTGGGTAGTTATGAATACGATCTGGATCAAGCCCGACCATCTCGAAAAGCTTAGCAACACGGTCGAGAGCTTCTTCCTCTGTAACATTTTCGTGCATCAGGATTGCTTCTGCAATCTGTTCACCAATCCCGAAGACTGGGTTCAGCGCATTCATGGCGCCTTGGAATACGATTGCCACGTTCTTCCATCTGATGTCACGCATCTCACGCGCGCTCTTCTTCAGCAGGTCTTCTCCCTTGAAGTAGATGTTACCACCTACTATGTTTGCCGCAGGTGGAAGAAGCTGCATTATCGAGTAAGCAAGACTGCTCTTGCCGCAACCTGACTCGCCGGCCAGTCCTATCGACTCGCCAGACTGTAGCTCCAGTGAAACATTATCTACGGCTTTCACGAGGCCTTTTTGAGTTTGGTAGTACATCCTGAGATTGCGAATATCCAACAAATTCATCCTTTCAAACTCCGATTGATGTCATGATTTTGGTGTCGCAGATGAGGAAGTAGTTATACAACCTCGTGGTTGGAGGGGTCGTTCTGTGCCATGCTTATATAACTTGCTTTCTGCGACAGCTTTTCTTTCTCAGATAGAGCTTTGGCTCTAACCTCGAAGCCCGATAATTGTAAAAGGATAGTAGTGGGACATCATATTGGCTGATAATGACTGTACAAGCTTTTCCAGAAACCAGGAAAGAACCGAAAAAGAGGGTACTATTGGTTCCTATTCTGCTTCTCATTGGTGGGCTCCTTCTGACGACGATAGAATATCTTCGGTTTATTGGAGCAGTGCTAGCACTAACCGGAGTTCTTACGATGTTCTTAGTTGGCATGGTCTTTGCTGACTTGTTGGCTGCATCAAAACGGACTAAGGACCTAATTAAAGCTAGAAAGGCCAGAAACATTGGAGCTCCTGAGGAACCTATTGATGAAGATCCATTTGAGGATACGTTATATGACGAAGATATTGAATAGTCAAAATGTCTAAAACCAACCATTCTAGAACCCTGTTTCATCATATGACGATATGATAATCTTATTAATGCGTTTACAGAGAGCTTTTTTAGTGGTTAGTTCAGGAGCCTTCACCGCGAGAACGAACTAAGGATTGGTTGGCTTCTGATATTCCTGAGGAATTCATGCAGAGAACAACAAATCCCGTGAAAGGAGAAACAGGCATTGTCTTATGATGGTAAAACTGAATCCAGCTGGCGCGACAGAAATTGGTATGTAAGCCTTACTGGTTTTTGGCGAGAATTCAAAAAACATAGAATTGGGATATTTGGACTAGTTATTCTTTTTGTTTTTGTAGGGATGGCATTCGGAGCCCCAT
>WTCK01000245.1 GCA_013138615.1 Candidatus Thorarchaeota archaeon
GCAGGAGCTCGAACGGAGAGAATCATAACAGTTGGCAGAGAGAACTTCATTCTCCGAGGTGTAAGGAAACTCACTAGTGACTCATTCGGTGTTCTGCTGGTCGTCAACATGAAAGACTACTTCAGGAAGGCGCAGAACCTTTCCAAGATGTTCTATGGAGTCATCCTTGCCATTGTACTTCCACTCATCATGACGCTCTTCACGGACTATGGGGTCGGCAAGGACCTCGGAGATATAATCGCCATGTTTGGAATGATGTTTGCCATGGTGGGCGCCTTGCCGTTTGTCGGGACCGGATTCCTTGAGAGCAAGGACCAATTATGGATCCTCCAGAGTGCCCCCCAGGGCGCATCAAGATTCGTCAAGTCTCGGCTTGTGATGGCTGCAATTGCTGATGTGTTTCTAACTTTAATTGTGGCTGTTACGATGGCTTTCGTCCTTGGCCTTAATGCGGTGGATTCGTTGTTGCTCTTGGGATTTGGGTTCATGGTTGTCATCGGCTCGTCCATGGTGGCGATTGGAGTTACTGCCCGCAATCCGAACTACGAAGACACAAAGTCACCAGCTCATCAAGCTAACATGATGATAGCGATAGCGATCCCCATGTTCGCCATGATAGGTTCGATATTTCTCTTCGTATTCCTAGCTGTCATGGGCTTGGATGTAGTGCTGGAGAGTATGATTGGACCCTTTGGTCTTCAGGTACTCTCTGCACTCATTGGACCAACCTTATTGCTGAGCGTGGGTAGCATCTTTGTCATCTCGGGAATAAGAAGTCTGTCGAGCCCTGATGTGTAGGAGGGAAATGCAAATTGCTGTGCCTTTCTCTGGGTGCAACCACCGGTCGGGACTGGCAATTGCTGGTCTTGGCCGCCAATTCCCCTCAAACGGCGTTGACTTTCGAGGAAAACTTTCAACTGAGTCGAACAAATGATAGGCTAATGTCGTTACGTTCAACAAAAAGCATATCTGATAGGAGAACCAAATCCAATGCGAGGTTAACGCCTTTCAGACTGATGTGCATGGGCACAAATGCTAACCAAGGATGGTGAAAAGAATGATATCACTAAATCTTCCAAAAAGTGCGCTTATAGTGTTGAAGGGTTTGACTGTCAGTGGCCCTATGAGCCCCAAGGACATCAGCGAGAAAACAAAACTCGCACCTCGAACAGTCAGTTTTGCCCTACGTAGACTCCTGGGCTGGAGACTTTGCCGTAAGGTTCCCAACCTCAGCGACATGCGACAGCCTCTCTACCTAGCTAACCGGGAGATGGCCAGAGACCTCCTCCGAAAATACGGCATGGATGGTAGCATGAGAACAGCTCCTGCAGGATTCGCGTATCGCCATTAATGTTGACGAGATTGGCATTTCTATGTAAAAAGAAGAGATACCGTTTCCGTGAGCTTCTACTTTCGTGCTTTGATAACGAGGTTTCTGTGTTCTGTACTTGTGAACGGATTACCCCCGTAGTCAGAATACACCTCAAACTGACCAAAGCCCGCTGCACGTACGGCTTGGGTAAGGACTTCTTGATCGAGTTGAAGGACGCTCTGTGAGGATATTGTGGTTGACCATCCCTCAGAACTCTTGACAAATGAGGTCAACACGAGAGTGGTTGATTCCTCGGGCTCAAGGTGGGTGAAGAACCGGGCAAAGATAACTTGGTCCCCCTCACTAGTGACCCCTCCTTTTGGCTGGAAGAATCTAGATTTGGTCTTCTTGATTTGCTTAAAGTTGAGGACTTGGGCTACAAAGACACCTTTAGAGTTCAACAGGGAATGCACTGCTGAGAGAAGTTTCTTTACCTCTAGCAACGAGGGCACTAGGGCTAGAGAGTTTCCAAGGCAGACGATGAGGTCAAACTTTTCATTCAGAACAGTTTCCAGATTTGTCATGTCTGCAACTATGAATCTTGGTGCCACTCCGTTTTCAGCTGCGAGTTCCTTAGCGGCCTGAATCATGCTCGTACTACTATCGAAACCAACAACATCTGCGCCTTCGAGAGCCAGTGCGACAGAGTGTCTTCCACTCCCGCAAGCCATGTCCAGAACCCTGGCGCCGCCTGATTCTGAGAGCGCATCAAGAAGGAACGGTAATTCACGTCCGAGTCTTGCATCCCAGTTGATGGACCGGTCGTATACGAGACTAAGGTTATCAAACGAACTCATTGTTGTGTCATCTCATCAACATCTGATTCTAGGTCCTCGCGTGAGTAGAGCACACGTCCTTCCATTCCTCCCGCAACGGTAAGTGTCTGCCCACTCATGTGACCTGATAGCTTGTCCGAAGCAAGATAAAGAATAGCGCCTGCAATGTCCTCAGGTACTGCAGTTTTTCGCAATGGTATCGTCTGCAAGATTCGGGTCGCTCTCTCGCTATCAGCTAGAACCTCTTCAGACATGGGTGTTAGAGTCCAGCCGGGATTCACCAAATTGACCCTTCCATATTTTGCGACATGAACTATCTCGTTCTTGACGCTCATCATGAGTCCATGTAGGGCCGCTTTTGATGTGGCGTAATCTGCAAACCAAGCTTCTCCGAATAGTCCTGCTGTTGAGCCGATTAGAATGAGCGACGCATAATCCCCCTGATTATTAGCTAGGTTCCTAACGAAGTATTTCGAACAAAGAAATACGCCCGTGAGATTGACTGCCATTGTGCTCTGCCACTGTTTCAGGCGCATCTCGTGAATGGGAGCTGCCGCATGGTTGGCTACACCTGCATTCGCTACCATTATGTCGATTCGTCCAAATGTATTCTGAGATTGTTCGAAAAGTGACTTCACCTCTGACTCTTCTCGCACATCAACCTTGACAATTGCCAGCTGCTTTTGCCAGTTCTCCTGAATCCCGTCAAGCTCATCTCGTGAATGGTTGTAGGTAGCAGTAACTTTCGCATCCTCTATCAAGAACGCTCGCACCAATTCAAGACCGATGCCTCCAGAAGCTCCACTTATCAAGACGTGTTTGTCCTTCAAGCCGAGATCCATGTCATTCCATCTCCATCAGGGCGATTTGTCATTGAGCGGCTCCATAAGCGCAAGCAACGGGTTCAGAACACGATCAATCCTGAACCGCATTTGATGAGCAAGCTGTAGCAGCTCCCTCTCTCCTGCTTGCGTTATTTCGTATCCTCGACGCTTCCTTCCCACTTCTTCTTGTATTGACTTGACGAAACCTTGTTTCTCTAGGCGACGTAACTCTGTATAGACCGTGCCTGATTTCAGCTCCACTCTGCCGTCAGTGAAACCCGATATGACCTTCATCAGACTGTATCCTGTCGATTGTGGGTGAGCCTGAATAAAAGTGAGAAAGAGTGCTCTGACAATAGGCAGAGGCTCCAGTGGGCGATGGGAGTTACCGCTGGACAATGCATTATCCTCCTCAGTAATGGGGCTCCCTAAAGCACCATTTGATTCTGTCCCTCTTGCGTCTGGAGCATCCGCTCATCGTAGTTTCCTTCAAGGCGTAGTCAAGAACACGATATTAGCAGCAGCGATGAATCCGCTCAGGAATAGAACTCCAATCCCAAGAACGATGTTCAGCATCAGCATTGATGCGCTCACCTTCATTTTCTTGGGTTCAGGCATGTCCCTCTTAGGAAGTACTATGCTTCTAACGATCGAAATAGTTACCATCAGAGCAATCATGAGATGCTTGATAGCCAGCCAAGTCGAGAACTCATTGCCAAAGCTAAGCGGTCCCAAGTACAGGGGAGAGATTCTGCTTAGCAATATGCCTGTTACTAACAAACCAATCATTGATAGGTATGATAGCATGCTTAGCCGCTTTCTGATGGCCATATTCAGTTTCTTTGTTTCAGGACCTGATCCTAGTGTTTTCTTTATGGTCGGTAATATAACAAACCCGAGGACAAGCATTCCGCCAATCCACATCACGGTGAAAAGGTCGTGCAGGAAGCTTACCAATCCCAGTAGTATTAGTTCTGCCATTTGTAAGTAACCTCCAGTATGTAGAATCTGGATATATAGCAAAGCGACATATATCTATAATACCTATAAGTGTTACCAAAGATACGCTAATGTGAAAAACAGAAGATTCCTGTGATAGATTGCTGTGTTTCTAGGATGCTTCATCGACCTGCCAATTGATTCTATGGAATTTGTCCAATAGTACTCTCGGCCAGGTTCCATTGGATCTGAGTTGCATGTCTGCGATGAGCACAACTGATGTTTCAAGCTCTAAGACCTTGAGCCTTGGACAGAAGAACAATGGCGAGATGTTAACCTGCTTGAACAGATTACGGGTGAGGTATATTTCCTCGAGTTCGATGCAATGATTCAGAGGGGATAGGTCCAACTCGTAAATGAGGTTCCGATCCAGTCGGAGTGCCTGAAGATCGAGGCATTTCCTGAGAGGGCTTAAATCGATGCTTTGGATCTTATTGTTTCGGAGGTTTAGCTCTTCAAGCTTTAAACACCAGATGAGTGGTGTGAGGTCTATCACTGCAATATCGCGCAAATCAAGGAAGATCTCCTTGGAGTTGACGTCGAAGCTCTCGTACTTGTGCAGACCTGTTGTAGTCATGTAGTGGATGATAACCTCGTCCATTTCTAGACGCCTCCCTTGAGCATGCAACGCGGCAAATCTGAATCCACACTCACTGGACTATTCTTCAAGTATAGCAAATCCTACCACTTAAGGGTTAGCAACTGCCGCCGACAACTTGGACAAAGTTCTTGATAGTCTGCTTCAAGAGTTCGATCTTGACATGTGGTGTGCCCGTCTGAGCGCCTTTCATTAATCGTTGGTGTGTCGCTCTTCCCTCCAAGGGTCTGCCTTGTTATGATATCCTCTGACCTCCCAGAATCCCGGTTCGTCTTTCTCTACGAACTTCAGACCGATGAGCCATTTGACGCTCTTGTACGCGTAGATAGAGCTGATAACCGACCTGAGGGGACCTCCGTGTTGTTGTTCCAACTCCTCACCATTCCATCTGTAGGCGAGAATGCTGTCATCCGCTAGGAATGCTTCAATTGCTGTGTTGCTCGTATATCCAGAGTGTGCAATCATGACAACGTGCTTTGCAGACTCTCTGACTTCCGCAATCTCATGAATGGTCTTACCAAGCACGCCATCCCATTCGTTATCTAGTCGGCTCCATCCGGTGACACAATGGAAATCGCTTGTGATCTTATGCGAAGGAAGTGCTAGGAATTCATCCCAGGATAATTCCAGAGGGTTGTCCACCTTACCTGTGACCTTGAACCGCCAAGTTTCGGGATTGAACACCATTGGCCGCTCGACGTGGAGAATCGGGAATTTCTTCGTGACACGCTGGCCTGGCGGGACTTTTTCCTTCTTCATTAACGCCACCAATTTTCAATAACTCTTGGAAATTTCAAGCTATGGGCACGAAGATAGTTTCTCTCAGCGCTAGGCTTCTTGGCACCAAGTGGAAAGCCTTAAGGCTAAGAGTGACGGCCCTCGCACTCGTTACCAAGGCAATTCGCCTTGCATATAATGAAGAATGGAGACTATATTGGAAATGACAATTGAACCTCTCATGAATGCCTTGAAGGCTATGTCCCCCGAGGTCCTAGCGGTAATGCTTGACACGCTACCGATTGAGTTCTCAGTTGTGGACGCAGATGATAATGTTCTCTTTTGGAATCAGCATGGCACTCGCATATTCAAGCGAGGACCAGGTGTCATAGGCAGAAACGTACGCATTTGCCATCCAAAAGGCAGTCTTGACAAGGTAGAGAAAGTTGTCAAGTACTTGAAGAGTGGCAAGGGTGACCACGTTGCCTTTTGGATTGACCTGCCAGATGGAGAAACCACACGAAAGATACTCATACGATACTTTGCCATGCGTGACAGCGAGGGCAAGTACTTGGGCACGCTAGAAGCCTCATTGAACCTAACCCCACTTCAGAAGATTGAAGGCGAGAGTCGACTAGCCGATTTCGAGTGAGTTGGATCAGGCGATTTATTCGAGGTGTCGGATTCTCTATACGGATGAGCTTCATCCCGGCTCCTGTGCCTATCGAAAAAGACTACCGTGTGACTTGGAACGTCGCCGAAGAGCTCAATGGACACGCTGTATGGACCACACACCGTCGCAAAGATGGAGTGATTCATGGCACAACAGTTGGAGTACACCTGGAGTCGTGCGTCGGGT
>WTCK01000061.1 GCA_013138615.1 Candidatus Thorarchaeota archaeon
ACCAATGATCAGAGCTCCTACCATATCAGAAGGCTCAACCCCGATGTTCATAATGACCGCGCGAGATTGGTAGTACTCTCCCACTTGCGTAATCCGAGGCATGTCCGCTTCGACCACAATCAAATCGCCTTGGCTTACCACTTGTCCTGCAGGTGCTCTAATCCACATTTCTTCAATGGATGCATCAAGCACGGTACGGTTCTCACCGAAGCCCATTGCGATTGTAACGTTTACTAGCTCGTTGGGGGCTACGGCTCCAAAGTGCCATTTCATGCCCAGTCCAACGGTCCCATCAAAGGTTGTGGAACCGGTCAGATTGTCATCAGAAACGTGTGACCCAATGTCGGACGAGTTTCCGACTTCAAAAGCGTCCAGAGGTCGGCTAGAGTTAATCCCGAAGTAGAAGTCGCGATAATCCTCTGAGATGCCGTAAGCGAATAATTGTTGATTTCCCAGTGCGAATTTTCCGTGGTCATCGAGATCATCAAGGAAAATGTCCAATGAGTACGCCAAGAATAGACTAACATTAGCAAGCGGCTGATCACCTAGGTTGAGAATGAATGGAGTCACTCGGTAGGCGGTCAGCGGCAGTGGTGACACCGTAGTCAAGTTGTAGGATTCAACAAGTAAAGTCACGTAAACCTCGTCGTCATAGGACATGATTCCAATCCATCTATTGTACCCTTCATCTCCCTCGGCCATGGCAACTTGATGCATCTCTCTCTTGACATCGAACATCATAAGGTTCGTCGGGTCCATGTTGTTCCATCGTAGTGAAAACATGCCCATCAGCAAGTGGATGTTCATTCCCTCCGTCCCGCGTTCGTCCATTGCAACAACAGTCGTTCCGTAACTGCTCATCATGAGACTTGTAGATGCGTTATTGCCAGCAGAACTTAGGATGCCAAGTGCAATGAGAGGAATGCCCGTGGTTCTTACGTGAGGGTCGATTGGTTCTTGCCTTAAACTGAGGTAACTGAATGCAGCTTCTAGGTTGAGGAGTCCTGCACCAGCGTCATTGGCTCCAAAATTCACCGATGTGGCCGTGTCTCTAAGAACATTGGCTAGGACTATTGGTGTGGCTCTGTCGAACGCCTGCATCAGGATGGCAGCCGCCCCTGCGGCGATTGCGGCTGATGCTGCTGTGGAATCTGCAATGATATAGTTGTCATCAAGGTCTTCACCTAGGGCACCTCCCATGAGACCCCCGAGACCTCCTAGATCTCCCATATCGCCTAGGCTGAATGACCCCAGTCCGGCTATGCCAGATAAGCCCGCTCCGTGCTTAGCTCCGACAATGCCCGTGCCCGGAGCAACAATGTCTGGTTTGGTAAGCATTTCTAGTGATGGACCCCTGCCTGAGAAGGCTGGCACTTCTTGCTTCTGCAAGTCGAAAGCTCCAACAGTGAAAGACTCGGCTGAGCCGCCGGGGGACATAATGGTAAGATAGTCAGGTCCGTCATCTCCGGCCGCGGCTACAACAAATACGCCCTTCTCCGCTGCAGCCTTCACGGCCATAGCGACTGCATCTCCAGGTGCACCGAAAGTGTTGAAGGGGAGTAGTATGATGTCGGCACCGTGACTACAGGCCCACTGGATTCCTGCAACAATCCAGCTGGGGACCGCCAAGAGACCTCCGAACGTCACTTTTGCTGATAGGAGGGTGGCCCCAGGAGCAATGCCCACATAGAGCCCATCGGAGCTGTTACCCGTACCTGCGGCTACTGATGCTGCGTAAGTACCATGTCCTATGATGTCAAACGGTAGCGCGTCAATTTCTGTAAACGAAGCGAAGGCAGTGACTTTCGTATCAGTCGTCGAGCTGTTGTCATCGAAATCATCAAGATCTGGGTGCATGAAGTCGATTCCAGTATCAAGTACTGCAATTACGATTCCTGACCCATTGTACCCCTGTTCCCAGAGGTTTCTCGCCCCTATTGCATCAACAGGTGAAACATATTCATCAATAGCCAGATAGCTGGCAGAATTCTGATGGTCAGGCACATCGATTGCCCTAGGTTCATTTGACCAGATATTCTTGATGAAACTGCTCCGTGCAAGTTCGATGATTGCGCTACCCATAAGCTTCACACGAAGCATGTTCATTGCATCGAACTGTTCGACAATCTCAGCGCGTTTGTCAAGAATGGAGATGGCGCTTCGTGCCTTGTACTCCGCAGCTTCATCGAATCTTACCAACAGGTCAATCTGTTCGTCAGTGTCTAATCTATCCACCAGTGACTGGTCAATCTTGGCGAGGGGTGAAGTTCCCTCGGTTTTAGCCAAGGGAATTGACAAAGCTGCTACGGGCGAGCTGAGCAAGATCATCAGAAGTACTATGACGGCCAGAGGCCTCACAGTATCCATGCTCCTCATCTTCCTCAACCCTACCATATGCCCATCACTTCTCAATTTTTCCAGTAATCAGTCCTCTTGTGATAGCGATATAGTAGTCGACCATATCGGCGACAGCCTTGGTCTTGACAATCTTAATCGCGATTTTCTTGTCTTTCAATGCAGTCGCGCATCTTTCAGCGATGATCTGTAGAGGCTCGTCTGTGAAAATCTTTAACAGTTCCCCGCGCTGAAGCACGAATCTGACTCCTGTGATGCTTTCAAGCACTTTCCGCGCACGCGGATCAACCTCCTCGAGCACGATTCCGACGCTGAATCCCCTTGATGGCATTTTTTCCTTGAGGCTTGCAGGAGTGCCAAATGCAACCAAGCTCTTCCCTCGCATGAAGACTGCAACTTTGTCACAGAACTCTGCCTCAGATGGATAGTGTGTAATGACCACAATGGAGGTGCCGTACTCTTGGTTGATATAGGTCAGATAGTTCCAGAGTTCGCTACGATTGTCTGGATCCAGCCCACTGGTTGGCTCATCCATAAGGAGCACTTTGGGCCGGTGGGCAAGAGCTATTGCAATGGATGCTCTCCTCTGCTGCCCCCCACTGAGCTCCTTAGTTGCATTGTTCCCCTTTTCTAGAATATCGAAGTCCCTTAGGAGTGCCTTTCCCCTCTGTATTAGCTGCCATTCAGGAATATCATACTGCTTGCCGAAGGCGATAATGTTCTCAAGCGGAGTAAAGGTTTCATACATGTAGTTAAGGTCTTGCGGACAGTATCCGAAGAAGTGGCGGACCTTGCTCGTCTGTTTCGAGTCTATTCCTGCTATTCTGGCCACTCCTGTGCTTGGGATGTCACCGATTAGCGCCTTGATCGTGGTTGTTTTGCCAGCCCCCGATTCGCCTATAATAGCTAGCATTTCGCCCTCTTGAATAGAGAAGGAGACGTTCTCAATCAGTTTCTTACCGCCTCGAACTGTGACTGTTAGATTGCGTGTAGACAGCACATCCCTGTAGGCTGGGGCTACCTTCCAAGCAAACGGTTGGACATAGACCTTGTCCGCGAGTATCGTTAGATTTGGATTTGAACTCGGACCAATGAGAAGCTGCGGCTGCGCGATAATGAATATCTTTGGATCTCCCACAGAATCTTCCGGCTCGACCCGTACTTCAAGGAAACCCTCAAGCAGGATGGGTGCTGGCTTCAAAGAGACACCGACAAGGTTTCCTCTAATCAGTATCGGCAATTTGTCGGAGGCTCTTCTCCCCCATACGGTGCAGGAAACCTGGCGGCTCTGCCTTACCTTTTCTAGGTCCTTCACTGCCTGCTGAAGGTCGCGTCCATCGTAGTAGAGGTCATCATCTAGGTTTCTCTTCAGGTAGTTCTGCAAGGTGATTTGGGTGGCGGCAACATCTTCATGTGTAGCGCCCTCGCCTCCCACAGTAAGAACCGTGTCCAGATTTCCAACCTTCTTCCGACGAAGGTCCTCTTCAACAAGCACCGCGATGCGTCGAGTTAATACTCCTTTCCGAAACTTCAGAATCCTACCCTTGAAGCGCACTTCTTTTCCCGTTGCGTTAAGCACGCCTTGCACGTCACAGTGCAACTCCCTATCATGCCTGTCGATGCACCAATCAAGTGCCTCTCCCATTCTAGATCCTGAGAAATAAGCCTCCTCCACAAACGAGGGCATTTCTCTAGGTGATGGGGCCTCACTACCTGTTTTGGGTTCCATGGGTTGTTTCTCCTCCATTAGGCTAAGGTTGGCTTCTTCGAGAAGACGAACGTGGCAGCTAGAATCGCTAGTACTGAAAAGCCAACGAGCTTGGCAATTGGAATCAATACGTCGAAGAGATTCAGTCCTTTGAAGGCCGTATCAATCAGCACTTTCATGCCTTGGTTCATAGGTAGAAAGTCGTCTAGTATACCCACATCGATAAAGAATCCTGATAGTATTAGCGTGCCAAACATCAAGAACAGGAACATCTGGTTTGCCTGAAGACGGGACGATGAGAGGGCTGAGATTAGGATTCCAGTGGATGATCCCGTTAGCGATGTTAGGCTCATAATGAGCACTAGGATTGCGAACTCTGTATTCAACGTCAAGTTGAATGCAATGACCCAGAGCGAAACGAGCAGAAGGGATTGAAAGAAGCCTATTATGACGTAAGAAATCACTTTGGAAACGACAACCTCAAGCCTGCTGGTTGGCGTGAGCAGCATTCTTCGCAAAGGTATGTCACCAACAATAGACTGGGCGGAAGTCATCGCAATGCCAAGGTAACTCGAGAAGATTACTATGAATCCCCCGAAGACGATCTCCACGTACCCTCCCGAGGGCATGAACTCAATCATCATGGCCGGGAACACTTCCGATTCAATCCAGAGATGCATTCCCCGGAACATAATGGCCGCACCCTGAACTACTCCCATTACTGTCGACTGTTCAATAAAGTTGGTAGCGTCCACATGGACCGTGACGTAGGTCGGCTCGTTCAGTGTCAGGTTTTTCTCGAATCCATCCGGAATTACAACATAACCCATGATTGCTTTGTTGTACATATCTTGGTACGCGTCTGCCTCGTTTGTGTAGAAAATCAGCTCTTCAGCGAGTTCTTCCAGATAGCCTGTGAAGTTCCCTGACAGGTCTTCACTCTCATAGGTTTCAGTAGTGTCCAGATCAATCAGCCCGATGATTGGTCCTCCCGTGAATTGCTCCGTGCCTTCCATCTCTCCCATACCCCCTCCCATTCCCGATAGGTCGTTTTCCTGGGTGACGTAGTAGAGCATTCCAATTGACACGGCAGGAAGTAGGAATATCAAGAAAAGGGCAACTCTGTCCTTCACAATAAGCCGCAACTCCTTCGCTATCATGTTTCGAATCCGTCGCGAAGGTTTAGTGAAGACCTCGGCCATGTTATACTCCCTCATTTTGTGAGTTTTCAAAGACTGAATGAACTAGCGCGGTACTTGTGGTTCTGCTTAACATCAACGATTTGTTATAGGCTTTTAGCGTTTGCTACACTAATTGTCTTCTTAGGCTCTAGTTCCCGAACAAGTCCGTTCAGGCTACAGTAAAGAATGCGGTGTCATAAACACGCACATGATACATAAATAGCCAAACCCATTTTATCTCCAGCAAGCTGTTGTCGACAGCTATTCCCTTGGAAACCCTGCTTTGAGGTCAATCATCTTGAAAACTGTTGTAAGCGAGAACCTGGAACGATTTAGACGGGTCGCAAAATACAACAGGGTAACCCTCCCCGAAGCAGGACTATTGACTCCCAGAGAAGAGATTGCATTTCTCCAAGATGCTATGAATGGTCGGGTCTATGCTCGGGCTGAGAAATGGATGCTTCCAAACTGGGCAATCCTCGCTCTCAGAAAAGCAGACCCAGATGAGGTCGAGGGATCAGGTTTGCCCAATAATGGCTATCTCAACTGGGGGCCGATCGGTTCGCCTGGAGCCAAGAGCTTTGGCATAACGGATACTCATGGACTAGTCACCGCGATTCCAGAATGTGGATCAATTGATTTCTGGCCGCAAGGCGCAGAAGGAGTTGCATTCCCTGCACTGGCCGAGCATGATGGCCCAAAACTCAACTTACTATCATCACAGGACCAGCTATACGGATGGGAGATGACGACAGGACCAGTGACCTTCTCTCGAATGATCTATCATGTTAGTGAAGGCGATAACGAGGCGGTATTCAACGAGATTCTGCTAACTAATCGCTCACTAGAAGAGGTCAATTTCGCATTTTACGTCGCTCTTCGTCCCATGTCTGCTCGCGGCGTGGAGCCAATTGAGAAGATTGAGTATGATGAGGCTAAGAGCACATTATATTCGAATGGACTTATTGCCCTTATTGCAAATCGGTCGCCTTCAGCAGTGGTAATGGCCAACGCAGACAATCCCAGCCTAGTTGAAACTGCAAAAGATACCACAGACCGGCATGACCGGGACTACAGCGCCACAAAGGGGTTGGCCTCAGCTGTCTTACGTTATGATGTCAAGTTGCGACCCGCGGGGAGCGAGCGCATATTCTTCATCTCTCCTCTGAGCGCTGTGAAGCGAGGCGCACGAGATCTCTCCTTCACTACACATGAGGGCACGCGAGACATCAGTGTCGAGCGCTGGTTCAAATTCTCAGGGAAACGCTCTGCCGGAACTTATCCAGAGAGAAACTTCGACGATATTCTATCGCAAGCAAAGGCATCATTGGCGATACAAGCGCACACGGCGCTTCTCTCCCAAGAGCCAACTACGGATTGGAGGGCTCGAGCAAGGATAATTCTTGCCCTACAACAAACTGGTTGTTATGATTTGGCAACGGAGTTATGTTTGGAGGTTCCGCGGGAGTTTGACATCAAAGAAGGATCATCGGATAGTGCAATACTGGGCCCACTGCTATGGGGCTTGCTCCTGCCCAATGATAACAACAGTGCGAATGGCTATCTGAAGGAAATCAGCTCTTACATTGAGAATGCGGTCGGTGTGCTACTAGAAACCATGGCCTCTGAGGTTGAGGACAATAGGGCACCCCCTCCTGAACCAGTGGTGGAAGAGAGTATCGATGTGCTTTCAGTGGAAACTGAGGAGTTCGAAGATTCCCCCTCGGAAGTCGAGGGCTTCAACAGTGTGCCTGCAGACGAAACGCCAATCGAAGTAGAGACGCCTGTGGTAGAGCCGCCTCCTCCTCCGGAGCCATGGACTTTATCGGAACTCAATCAGGCCATCTGGAATCTTGCGGCAATCCAGAAAGCTTCTGTTGCTTTCAAGCCGACATGGAATGAAAAAGTGCTAGCCAAGATAGACCAGACAATCACAGACTACTCTGAGCTCATTGACACTAAGCTGGACGAGATGCCTTCTTTTTCCGAGCCGGAACTGACGGATGCCTACTCTCTGGACCTTCTGGAGCTACTGAGTGCAATCAGTCAACTAAGACTGTACAATCTGGCTGAGAAATTCCTGAAAGAAGTCGTCAAAATCATTTCTAGCAAGGTGATATCAAAAGGATTAGTTCGATTGAGTGAGCCTCCTGTTCACTTCTCGAGCTATCTCTCACTCTGGCTTGCGCACTACTACACTCGCAAGAAGATGCGTGATGACGCAGAAGAGCTGCTGAGGAAAAGCCTTGAGTTCCTATCAGACTACAATGTACTCCCAGAATGGGTCAATCCCAGAACTGGTGGCGGGAGCAAGGGCAGCGGTTGTAGTATTCATGCAGCAGCCAATCTTCTCCTCTTGCTGCGGGACATGATGCTCTACACGGAGGGCAATAATCTCATTGTGTTTCCGGGCATACCAGAAGGGTGGTATACATCCAAGTATCCATTGATAGTCAGTCGCATCCCTACAAGTATTGGTCCAGTGCACTTGGAGATCGGTGCATCGAAA
This sequence comes from Candidatus Thorarchaeota archaeon, assembly GCA_013138615.1. GTDB lineage: Archaea > Asgardarchaeota > Thorarchaeia > Thorarchaeales > Thorarchaeaceae > WTCK01. The sequence goes on from WTCK01000061.1 coordinate 7,754, forward strand.
AATCAGCATCAGATCGAAGTGAAGTTGGAGTCGCTTCCAGAAGAGATAGAATTCAGACTTCCATCGGCCATTCCAATATCGATTGTCAAAGTCTACGGTGGTGGTGTTGCGGAACGGTCTGATGACAAGAACTTTCCGTATGTCAAAGTAGTTCCACTCTCTGAAAGCATTGTTCTTACTTTCCGTAAATAGTGTCCAGGTATAGGATTGTTAGACCAGCTGAAGACACACTCATGCATTAGCTTGTGATTACAGAGTCAGGGTCTTTGGTCAACTTCTTGAGCATTTTCTTGTTGTAGAATGGCGCATGGCGATTAAGACAGATGACAACCCCGCATCTTGAACAGATGTAGTTGACAACTTCAGAAAATTCAGGAACCTTCCCTACCTGCTTCTTGAATTCATCCCAAGACCCTTTGAAGAAGACACCTCTCTTGGAGGCGTTCTGAGTCAATGTTAGGTGGAGCTGTTTCAAAAAGAGCTCAGTTCCCCTTGGCCCTCTGTACATATGCACCATGAGGTTCATGACCTTGGCCAGCTCGCAGGATATTTCGTAGTAGCGAGGCTCCCACGGCTTCTCAAGCTTATCCTCAATAATTCCTACTTCCCACATCTCGAAGGCTTCTAGACCTGGTTTCTTATCATGCAATAGCAATCTATCCACGATCTTTCCGCCTTTCTTTCCTTCACCATATCTCACTGTCACGCCTCGTGGGACATGTGTGGGTCTGCCGCAGAATGCATACCAGCCGCCCGCTGACTCTCCTTTGATTGAACCCCTCACTGCCTGTGCTCGTTTTACGTCCCGGTCAATTTCATGAGCGGGAACCCAGATTGCATGGGTTGCACATCGGGCAGTGCCACAGATTGCACACGGGTAAATCTTCCCTGGAGTCTTCGCACCGTAACGTTTACATTCTGCACATTCAGACACAATTCTCCCATCCAATACATCTGTCTATGATTGCGAAACAATGACTCAGTTGCTAC
>WTCK01000108.1 GCA_013138615.1 Candidatus Thorarchaeota archaeon
TCTTCCGATCTGGTCCGAAAGCTGTTTCACTGTCATCGAGTCCTGTACAAGGTACTTGAAGACAATCGCAGCTCTTGTTGGTTCAAAGAGTATCTTGATGGTCTTTGGATCAGAAATGATCTCCAAATCCTTCATGGGTTCAATGTCTTTCTCTATAATTGCCATCGTTCATATCCCTCCCACGAGGCTAACATCAGGGTGTTCATCTTCTGGAGGTGGGGTGATGTCTTCTCCGCTTAGAATCATGTATACTCGATTGAGCGATATGATGAAAGCAGGAAGCACAACCAAATCTAAGAAGAGGACGGCTAACATCACATAGCCGCCAAACAGCGCTAGCGGTCCGAGAACCTCTGGGCCCATTGTCAGGCTTACAAATGCCCCAAGGGCAAAGGGTGCGAATAGGAGAACGACTATCACAATGAAAGCCAGGAACGTCGAAAAAACGCGGTCAAAGTAGGTCCAGCTCATCTTCAAGGATATCTTCGTTGCCTCGATAGGTGAGTACCCGTCCACTATGGCTGGGTACGTCATTGACAACATGCCCCAGCTCACAGTCAACCAGATGAATGCTCCAACGGGGAGAGCCCAAGCAAATGGTCCGCCAGGAGATCCTCCATGCACTGGAATTAGAGCAAGCATCAGAAGAGCTAATGGCATCATTGAGATCAGGAAGATGATTAGTCCGCCTCCAAGAAAGGAGAAGAACTTGCGAGAGTACCAAGAGAAGACACCTTCAGCGTTTGTGCCCTCACTCTCAGCAATCTCGCGCCCCATCCCAAAGAGCGCACCTATGGAAACGAAGAACGGAATCAGGAATGGCAAGATTACAATCATGCCAAATCCGAAAATAACCATCGCAGCTCCGCCTTCAGTTTCCATGAGAGGCGCAAGTTGAGCAATGGCGTTGGTCATCCCCTCAATGCCTAGAAAGAAGATTACGAACGGTACGACTGCTATTGCCACAGCTGCTATCAAGAGAACCGTGACAATGATCACACCAATCATCCCGAAAAAGAAAGACAGGATGTTCCTAACCGCAAGCTTGAAGCTCGCCTTCAGATCGTCCATCAGGATTGTAAAGCTCGAACCTTTCATCATCATTCAGACACCTCGACAAGGTGAGTGGTGAGTGCCTGCACTGATAGAGTGGAGGCACCCTTTAAGTCCACTAGATTGTTCTATACAATTGGCACCTCAAGTGCCTTGGGCGCGGCTAGTTGCTTGCCGGTCAGGACTGCATATACGCGAGCGCGGGCTAGAATCATGCTTGGAAGCACGATTGCAACCAGTAGCAAACCAGCTAGCGCGGTCCAGCCCCCGGCTACCACGGTGACTATAGGAATAGTCATGTGTATCCCAGGGGTGAAGCCAACTCCATAGGCAACTATGAAAGCTGGAGCTGCCATCGCCGCAAATAGTACGATGTATGCAGTCCAGATTCCAAAGACCCTATCGAATCGATCAACGCCTAGTTTAACCGAAACGCGGAGTGCTTCAATCGGGTTCTTCCCGTCGACAATTGCAGGGAACATCATGGAGAGAAGTCCTCCAGTAACGAAGACCCACACAAATGCGAACACGCCAAGGAGAACGGAGTAAACGCCGGTGACAATGCCACCTAACGCTAGAGAGATTGCGGCGCTAAGGAGGAAGATAGGTCCTACTACAACCAGGGATTGAATGATCCCTGCACCTGCAAATGCCAGAAATCTGCGCTTGACCCAGGAGAAAGCATTCTCAGCCTTGGTCTCGCCATCTTCCACGACTTCCTTGCTGATGCCATAGATAGCACCCACAACAGTCGTGAGGACACCCACAACGGGCAATGCAACCAAAGCGACTAGACCTACAATGAGGTAGGGGTTTGCTGTCGCAAAGGTCATCATGCCAGGGCCCATGTTAGCCCAGAATGTGGGATCCACAGAGAAGACAATAGCAGCAGCTGCGAACGCGAGTGGTATCGCCATTGCTACTATCATCAGAATTGCTAAAGCAGCCATTCCAAGACCCGCAAGGAAGAAAGTGAGAAAATTGTCCCCTGCAAGTCTAAGGCTTGTCATCATGTCATCAGTTATCGTGTTGAAATCAGTCTTTGAGTTTGACATTGTCGTTTCACCATGTGATTGTTCCGTGAAATCGGAACGTTTGACTTATACCAAACATAGGCACATTTGCTTATAAGTAGTTTGGTGAACGCCAAACGTTCGGTAAAATCCAATCGAGTTGTATTTATCAAACATCAGGCGCCGAACAGGGACCTTCTTGCCTGCCTGTGACTCATGTTCCTACATGCATCAATTGAAGCTGTTCTTCACATCACCGTAAAGGTAGATGAGGAAGGGGACACCTATCACAGCTCCAATGATTGTGAAGCAGATGAGCACGCAAAAAGCCATGTATGCTGTGCGAGCCCACGATTGCAGCTTGTAAAGGCCGTAGGATACAACCATCAGAAAGACACCAATGATGAAAAAAATGGCTCCAAAGAGAAGCGCCGCAGGAGAAATATAGAATAGTAGGAATCCAATAAGCAGCCCAAATACAGAAAAAAGCATGTTGAAGACGACAATCAGAACAACCCCCCCAGGCTTGCTATATGTGGGTTCGAGGTCTCCGAAAGGATCCGCATTATCCCACGTCTTGACAGGGAATTGCGGTCTTGA
>WTCK01000226.1 GCA_013138615.1 Candidatus Thorarchaeota archaeon
CCTTCAGGCAGTTCATCCAGCAAGAAACCCGCAATCTCCGCCTTCTTGACTGCATTCAGAGCATTTCTACCGCCGATGTTCACTAGCGCCCTAGCAACAGTCTGCCGAACAAAGAGTGATTCGTCACCGAGCGCATCTATGAGAGATTTCACTGCTTTCTTGTCCCGACGGTCGCCCAGTTGTCCAGCGGCATAAATTCGCACCATGTATCTTGAGTCGTTTAGACAACTAATCAAATGAGGTGTAGCTGAAGGATCATCAATTCTGCCAAGACGGCCAATAGCACCAATACGCACCTGCTCGTCATCACTCTGGAGCTCAAGCACCAGTTCATCAATCATGGTCGAGCGGTCCTTTGCAGCTCTCTTCTGCTTCGTAGATTTTTTCCTTGGTTTTATTGGGGATTTCGATGCTTTCTTCTTTGTCTTTGCAGGCTTCTTTTTGGCCTTTGAATCCTTTTTCTCCGTAACTCTCTTCTTCTTTGGGACAGTCTTCTTCATGGGTTTCTTCTTCGGTTTCCCCTTCTTGGAGCTTGCAGGCTTCTTCTTCGTTTTGGTTCCTTTGACTTTGCTTGCTTTGGAAGAAGACTTTGGCACCTACATCCCGTCCCAAGACCGATACGGTGTAACATCTAACATTCCATAACTCTCCGTATAAACAGTTTCGGCTTCCAGTGCCGCAACAAAAACGCCTTAACCCGCTCTCACATTGGTTGCTGAGAGGAATAGAATAGCATGCACGAGTTCTCTGCAGCCTGCTCAATTGTGGACACAGCAGTTGAGGCTGCAAAGAAGCACAATGCCACAAAAGTCACGGCAGTAAATGTGGAAATAGGTGAGTTCACATTTCTAGTGCCAGAACAACTGGAGTTCAACTTCGAGATTGCGGGTCGGGACACCATACTCGAAGGAGCCAGACTCAATATCATGATGATTAAGGGTAGACTGCGATGTCATGATTGCGGAAACGAGGGGGAAGCTCAAAGTGATTCAGATTTGCCGCCGCAGATTGCGATGTTTGCTCCGATGAAATGTCCCAAGTGTGGAAGTAGCGCTACAGAAATCACTGGGGGAAAGGACTTCATCATAACGAACCTAGAAGCTGAGGTTGCAGATGCTGCATCTGGTTAGCATGCTTTCTGCAAGGTAACAATTGCGAGAAGTGGAAACAATACTCTAGATTAGTACTGCATTCAATATGCCTTCTTGACCAGGCCGACTCGTTACTTTCGCTCGGCCCTTTGAGGTTTTTATGATTGTGCCGCGCGTTATGACTTTGCGACGCTGATAGTCCATGCTGGCCTTGTTCTCTTCAACATCTTCGATTACAGCACGGTAGGTGATGTTCTTCGTGGGATCAGTAACATTGACCTCTTGAATGCGCAAGGCTGGCTTCTTCTTGTGGCGCCCATGGCTATCCACGATTCTTTGTTTTGGCTCGCCCATCACGGTTTCAGTTGGAGTGCGGCCTAGCTCGTACTTTCTTTTGCTCTTGAACCGCTTCTTTCGCGCTCCTGTTGATGTACGGCCTGAACCGCGATGCCAAACACCCATCTTGAACTACCTCTTGGTCGGGTCAATGACGCACTCTGCCGAGTCGTTTTAAATGTTGCTTAGTAGCCAAGCCGAACAGGGCACAAGTACGAAGCGTCTTCTTCATATACGCGATTCTTTGTCATCAGTGCACTCCCATCTGGAGGCATAACGATGGCAAGAATTGAGTCTGCGCACGGTGGCGGTGGGAAGATAATGCAGCGTCTTCTGGAAGAGGTCATAATTCCCTCCTTCACACGAAGAAAACTTGGGACAATCGGCCTTGATGAGATGGACGATGGGGCAACGTTGCAGACAAATGGGGGTAAACTCATCGTATGCACAGACGCACATACTGTGCAGCCATTCTTCTTCCCAGGCGGCAATCTAGGGACACTTACAGCCTGCGGAACCATCAATGATCTGTCAGTAATGGGAGCGAAGCCTCTTGCCATGACAAACACTGTGATAGTCGAAGAGGGTTTTGAGATTGACATGCTGCAGACGATTCTGCAATCCGTCAATGACATCATTGAACCTCTAGACGTAGCGATGATTGCTGGTGATACGAAGGTCATGCCCCGAGGAACCCTCGATGGCATTGTGATGTCTACAACAGGCGTTGGTACCGTTTACCTTAACGACCCGGTTTCTGATAGTGGAGCGCAGCCTGGCGATGACATAATTACTACTGGACCTATCGGAAGCCATGGAACAGTGATTCTAGCTCATAGAGAGGGTCTCAAGTTTGATACAGACCTTGTGAGTGATGTAGCTCCTCTCTGGATGCCCATCCGTGATTGCCTTGATGTGGGTGGAGTTCATGCAATGAAGGATCCCACACGGGGAGGAACAGCTGTTGCGTTGAATGAAATCGCTTCAAAATCAGGATTGGAATTTTCAATTGAAGAGAACCAGATTCCAATAAGACAGGCAGTCAGGTCGCTGTGCGATATTCTAGGCCTTGATCCGCTCCACATGAGCTGTGAGGGAGTAGCAATCATGGCCGTGGACTCCGCAAAGACCGATCGTATCCTCAAAGCACTTGGAACTCATAAGACCACAAAAGATGCCCAAGTCATCGGACACGTTCGAGACGGAAAACCAAGAGTCGTCATGACAACCAACATTGGCGGGACAAAGGTTGTACAGGTTCCCTATGGTGAGCCTGTACCACGCGTGTGCTAAGCGGCTTTTGGACTAGGCTTTCCCTCTGCCGCCTGCTGCGCATCTAGTATTCTTCGCATCTGGTGTTTTAGCTGTGCCTTGAGCCTGATTTTGTCGGTGTCGAGTCCGAAGTAGTCTGAGAAGAGTGGAGTTGTCGTGAGTAACTTGCTCCTTCCTTGAGGGGATGCTTCAATGAATTTTTTCTCCACCAATTCATGTACATGATCATAGCAATGTGTCCCTCTCTGCGCTATGAGCTCGGATTGAAGAATTGGTTGCTTCAGAGCAATAAATACAAGCGTCTGTAATGTGCTGAATGCGAGCAATCCCCCTGGGATGAGTTTTCCTACTCGTGGCGTCAGTTCTGGCTTTAGCTGCAGCACATATCTCCCTCTTGGAAGGAGAACCACCTCAAGAGCACCTTTACGCTTGTCGTATTCATACATGAGGCTCTCTAACAGTTTTGTAACTGTGGATTCGGCCTTTCCAATGATTCCTGCAAGATCCTCTATGGTCAATGGACGACCCGCAACGTATAACGATGCTTCCAGTGTTACGAGGTCTTCATCCAATCAAATCACCTACTTCCTGAGCTCAGCATGGAGCTCCACCTCAGTGCCATCCGCTTCAGCCTTCTCTGGCAAGGGTAGTAGCTTGACAAGAATCACTGCATCATCATCCATCCAGATATCCACGTACGATCTGGCATA
>WTCK01000036.1 GCA_013138615.1 Candidatus Thorarchaeota archaeon
ATCTTCGCCTCTATGTCCTGCGCCTGTGCTGTTGTACCGGTCACGAACGGAGCAAAGCAACGCTCTGCACATTCAGGACCCCACTGTCCGATTATGTAAAGACTAGCCATTTTTGAATCATCTCCTCTACAGTATTGCTAGGCCCTCGTAGAAGAGAACCAAGCCCAATGTCAGGAAGAAAGAGATCAACAAGTTCGTGATGTGTGAACTGTGGATCGGACCACCCTGCATTGTCTTCATGAGTATTGGTAGCACCTGACCGAACTCCATCAGAGTAGCAAGAGCTACCAGAACGAAATTGATCAGTAGTATTATGTGAAGCATATCATACATGGCTGGAACCGCTGGCGGGAAGAAAAGTCCCACGACCAGTGCTCCCAGTGCAACCATCATTGCTCCCATGAGAGTCATGACTTGCTTCATTAGATAGAAACCCATCCTTCTCGCTAGCATGAACCCGCTAAACATCGTGCTCATTGCCACACCGAATAGGACAAGCAGAATCAATTGGAATAGGGCCATTATAATTCACCCGTAATTGCTTAATCGTTGATTTTCGAGTGTTATTAAGGATGATGGAAAAGGAACAAAATTGGGTGCTTTAGATTACGGACTGTAACTATGCAGTTTCATCATGAATGTTTGGCTGCATATGCTACTGGGCATATGGTAACGCATAAAACGGGAATAATTCGCCTTTGCGGCTTGGTTGATAACCTATGACTGACCATGAAGTCGCTAGAGTGTTTGACGCAAGCGGACTGAGATGTCCAATGCCCGTGTTGAAAACAAAGAAGGAAATTAAGGAGATTGCAGTGGGAGAGATTCTCCAAGTCACTGTTACAGACATTGGCACTAAGAAAGATTTTCCAACGTGGGCTAAGCGCACAGGAAATGAAATCATTGAAATGCGTGAAGAGGGTGATAAAATCCTCTGGTTCATAAAGCGAAGCGCCTAGATAATTCCAGGTGCTTTCACTTCTTCTTTCCGGGCACAATCAGAACCTGCCCAAGAAGGTCTCCCTTCATAACGGGCGCCTTTACTCTGGACTGGAACATTGCCTTGTCCGCAACTCGATCATCAGCATGCGTCTTGAATGTAAGGCAACCTATGCAGAACATGTGGCCCATTCCATTGGTGCCATAAAATGACTGGATGACCGTAGAATAGGCAGGAATCTCTATCGGCTTTATGCTGACTATGAGAGTTTCGCCTACCTGAAACTTGACCTTTTCATCAGCTATGACTGGGATAAGTCGTACTGTTGACCAGTCAAGTGATAGATTGGTTTCTTCCATTCCTTCAACGGCCGATCGTTTTCTGTCAAGGCCCATACTCGCCAAGTCTTGGCTACAGCTGATTACGTAAATTTTGTCGGTCATTTTCATCACCGAATGCCAGGTTTCCTGCTCTGGTCAGCGGACTGTGCGTAGGTTCTTGCTGTTATTAAACAATCGCAAATAGGCGGCATTCTTCTCATGCTCTTTCTCAATGTGGCACGTCGGAAAGCTCCATATACAGTATCTCTCAGAGTCGTATTGGATGCTGGATTTAGGCGAAGCGAATAACTGCGAAGCTTAAAAGGAATTGAGGGGAATAGCGGAAGGATGGATTCGTGCTGCGTTATAGTGCATCTATGGCGCTACGCTAGAGGAGGAGTATAGAGAAACCTTGCTTTTCCACGCCGCACAGCCACTAAGGAAGAAATGAATTATGATTACAAAAACAAGAGTAGGACTATGCCTGACGCTAGTTGCTCTGCTTCTGATAACGGTGATTCCAGTTGGGAGAACACTCCAAACTGATGCACCATATGCAGAAGTGAGTTCTAGTTTAACAGGCGGGGCAGCAACCGCAGCCGCGTCCTTTGACGATAATAGGCAACTCCCCGTGAGTATCCTTGTCTACACGGAGTATGTTGACAATAACACGGGAGCAAGTGGTGAACTTAAGAACACCATGGAATCGATAGATGAAACCTTTGGGTACAAGTACACCTATAGCAATTTGACTGACTACACGGAGCTCACCGCGATGCTGCCTGGTCATGACATTCTTCTGATTCCTGAGCAGGAGTTTGCACATACAGACAACACGACAGAGATCGGCATTGCTTGGGCGAGTACTCTTAATGCGTTCGTCAATGACGGTGGAATTGTTATCCTAATGGATTACTATGGCATAACCTATGGTGTTACTGCACCCACCATACCCATCTATAATGCGTCAGAGCTGATGCAGGTGGGATCTGTCAGCGCCCTATGGGGAGCCACCATCAATCTTGTCAATTCCAGTGATGCACTGGCTAGAGGTGTAGCAAGTTCATGGGCTGCCCCCGACGGTGCCTTGGCATTCGAAACAAATGATAATACTACAGTTGTTGATGATGGAACTGACACCGTTGTCTTGCATAAGATCATGGGCCGAGGACACGTCGTAGTGCTTGGTTTCGATATGTATGAGCGTAACGTGAACTCTGACATCCTACTTGCCAATGCTATCAGGCTCCATCGGCACGTCGTGTTTGATGATTCTCACGCTCAACCCTATGAGATTACAAATGAGTTGGCTGGCTTTGCTGATGACCTCGTGGCAGATGGGTACGCTGTTTCTACCATGCAGACATTTGATCCTGCATTGCTAGCAGCGTGCGATATTCTTGTGCTAACGCGCGGGTATCTGAATTACACCACTCAGGATGTCGATGCTATCGATGATTTCGTGAACGATGGAGGAGGCCT
>WTCK01000001.1 GCA_013138615.1 Candidatus Thorarchaeota archaeon
TGAATCACAAGAGCGACCACTAAGAAACGTTTTAATACGAATCTCAGGACCAGCTTTTTGTCACTAGTTCTCCTAGGCTCTATTTCATTGATAAGGAGTTACTCGATATGGAACATCAAATGCATCCACCCGCAGAGGTAACCAAGACAGGAACAACAACTGTCGGCTTGATAGCCAAAGACTGTGTCATCCTGGCAAGTGACCAGAGAGCGACCATGGGTTACCTTGTCGCCAATAAGACAGCCAAGAAGATTTACAAAATCAGCAACAGCATTGGCGCGACAATTGCAGGTTCAGTTGCTGATGCTCAAGCGATTATGGAACTTCTGAAAGCAGAAGCGAAGCTCTTTGAAATTCAGAGAGGACGACCCATGCGTGTTAGGGCTCTAACACGTCTCTTGAGCAACATAATGTTTTCAGCTCGAGGAGCATATATGCTCCAATGCCTAGTCGGAGGATTTGATGACGATGGCCCACAGGTCTTCTACACAGACTTCATTGGGTCCGTCCTGCCCGATAAGTACACATCAACAGGGTCGGGATCCCCGATAGCTCTTGGGGTCTTGGAGGCAGAATACAAGGATAATCTCGCCAAGAAGAAAGCCATAGAGCTTGCAGTGCGAGCAATCGCCGCAGCAATCGAAAGAGATGCTGCAACAGGAAACTCGATTCTTGTAAGTGTCATCGATAAGGACGGCTACAAAGAAGTAGACAAAGACGTCATCACGAAGATCTGGAAACAATAGCAGCAGACATCGCTTTTTGTCAGCTCTATTCGAAACCGTTTCAGCCTAATCGGCTGTGGGTCTTAGATGAAACCAGAGGGGTAAGTAATACGCCTTAAACTACGAAGTGATTCTAGATGGGTTCCCACAATAACGAGTACGTTGACATTCGCGAGGCAATCAAGGACGCGCTTCCAAAATCGGCCGCGATAAGCGCTGTTGAGTATGAAGGTCCTGAGATTGCGATATACTCGAAAGCGCCAAAGATACTTCTTGATGATGGGGATATGATCAAGTCACTCGCGCGCAAGATGAGAAAGCGTATCGTAGTCAGGTCAGCCCCAGAAGTGAGAATAACTCATGAAGATGCAGAGAAGGCAGTACGCGAGCTGGTGCCTGCGGATGCAGAGATAACCTCAATTGATTTTGACGATTCAAGGGGCGAAGTCATAATCGAAGCCCAGAAGCCGGGTCTTGTGATTGGCAGAAGTGGAACAACGCTCAGAGAGATTACGAGGAATACCTTTTGGCGGCCAACCGTAATGAGGACTCCACCTATTGAAAGTAAGCTGATTAAACAGATTCGTTACATCATTCAATCGGAGGCAGCAAGCAGGAACAAGTCATTCCGGGAGATTGGGAGAAGAATACACCGACGGAGTCTGATGGATAACGGATGGATTAGACTAACTGCAATGGGAGGATTTCGCGAAGTTGGAAGGCAGTGCATGCTTCTTCAGACTTCTGAGAGTAGCATCCTGATTGAATGCGGAGTGAACGTGGGTACTCCCACTAGAGCGTTTCCTCGTTTGGATATGCCGGAGTTCAATATTGACAAACTAGATGCGGTCGTCATCACACATGCTCACCTAGATCACTGTGGCATGGTTCCATTCTTGTTCAAGTATGGGTATCGCGGACCAGTTTACATGACTGCCCCGACACTCAATCTCTCCACGCTCCTTCAGCTAGACTATCTAGATGTTGCTGAACGAGAAGGGAAGCTTAGACCATATCGCGATAGAGATGTGAAGGAGGCCATTCTGCACACAATTCCACTGAACTATGGGGAAGTAACTGATATCGCTCCAGATGTTCGTTTAACACTTCACAATGCAGGGCATATCCTCGGCTCGGCCATTATCCATCTGCACATAGGAGATGGCCGGTACAATATGGCATACACAGGCGACTTCAAGTTCGGCCGTACTAGGCTTCTTGAGCCCGCTACGTTTACATTCCCAAGGTTGGAAGCCCTCATCGTGGAGAGTACTTATGGCCATCCGACAGACAAGATGCCTCCTAGACAGGAAGTGGAAAGAAAGTTTGCGTCGATAATCAAGAGAACGCTGGCAAGAGGCGGGAAGATACTGATTCCAGTCCTTGCCGTCGGCCGAGCTCAAGAGATTATGCTAGTGTTAGAGGACTTGGTTTCCAAGAAGCGGATTCCGAGGATTCCAATCTACATTGAGGGGATGATTGCCCAAGCCACGGCAATCCATACAACACATCCAGAGGCCCTCAGCAAGAAGATACGAGAAATGGTATTTCATCAGGGAGTCAACCCATTCTTGAGCGAGATCTTTGTTCAAGTGGACAATCCCGACCAACGCGAGGAGATAGTGGAGGGAGAACCCTGTATTATCATGGCTACCTCCGGGATGTTGGCTGGTGGACCAAGTGTGGATTACTTCCGGCTCCTAGCAGCTGATGAGAAGAATTTGTTGGCGTTTGTTTCATATCAAGGGGCAAATACGCTTGGCAGTAGAATCCAAAAGGGCTGGAAGGAAGTACGCATGAAGAACCACGAGGGACAGACAACCTCGATTCCCATTAACCTCGAGATTGCCACGGTCGAAGGCTTCTCGGGACACTCCGATAGAAAGCAAATACTGAACTTCGTTAAACGTGTCAGTCCAGTTCCTGAAATAGTGCTAACCTGCCATGGAGAGGCGTCCAAGTGCACGAATCTTGCCTCAACAATCCACAAAGCGCTAAACATCGACACAGTGGCGTTGAGAGTCACTGAAAATATCAAGCTGAGATAACACTGTGTGCTCAGTACTTGACGAACCAAGGTGTCACTATAACGCAATTGTCGTTAACTAGAGCAATATCTGCACTATAGCTTCGGGTTTCTCCACGAATACGCTCGATTATGCGTTTCAATTCCATATGGCTCTGTTCTTTCCCGTCATTCATTCTTGTGATGTCAAGGAGTACTATGTTGCCGTTTCGGACTTGGTCTACAACATACGGAACATCATTGAGAGAATCGAGGCGTTTTGATCTAATGAATATAGACTCGAGTTCCGCTAGCCTCTTTAATTCACGAGCAGGTTCTGGACTCTCGCTCTTCACAGCTGGCGAGAATACACCTAGGCCGGCATATGGCGGAATTACCGTCTTTTCATTGTCATCCTCTTTCTTGTTTCGCTTGCGTCTAAACAGGGAACGCACTCTAGATCACCTCGAGTTACATATGCCCAAAACTGACGTAAGAAGAAAAGACCTAGTATTATGAGATGACTGACCCGTTCAAATCTTGAATTCCCAAAGCTTGTCGCCGACATGGTGAATCGATTGAATTACCTTGCCTGAAACTGAGTTACGCAGTTCTTCACTTGACATCTTGGACACCCCAACCGCAAGAGGCTTGCCATGCCGCTCATCGACTATGGCGACGATTGATCCAGTCTTGATTCCATCTTCTATGTGGGTGATTCCGGGCCGCATGATGTCCGCACCATTAACGACAAACCTGACTGCCCCCATGTCGACTGTAACCTTGGGAATTCTCACAACTTCGCTGAGCAGCGCTCGAAGAGTTGGAAAGAGAACGCCATCGGTTTCAAAGAAGATAATCTCACCTTCGACCAATATGACCCGTGACCCGTCATCGAGCACACCTTCTTCGAGCTTTGACTTCTCATCCAGCCCTGTTATACTCGAACTCAGGATGTTCTCTATCCGATCCAGCTCCCTCCTCTGATCACGTTTCTTCATTGGATGGCGCTTTCGGATACGTTCTATCTTTGGCATCAACAATTCCAAATGACTATGTCCTTTTGAAATCTGTGGCGCAATCGCGTGAAACTGGCTGGAAACATGATTTGAATGGTCGGTTTCATCGTCACGTTTTTAAGCCAAACCCAGCGACAAGACGAAAGTGTCGAGGGCCTGAAGGCTTCGACTATTGTTCTGTGTTGGTGAAAACCAGTGAATGCAGGTAGACCTATGGAACTGCTCCAAAATTCGATTGGCACTCAAGTGCTTGTTGAGATGAAGGGGCGTAAGAAGGTCAAGGGAAAATTGCTTGGCTATGACCAACATCTGAACCTCATACTTGAGAACGCCGAAGAGATAACCTTCGACCCAGAAACAAACACGGAATCCGTTGTGGCTATCGACAACGTGATTGTAAGAGGCGACAACGTCATAATCGTTAGTCCGGCGCCCAAGTCAAGTAAGAAGGAGTAGACTGCTATGGGAAAGGGCACTCCATCCAAAGGCAAGAAGAATAACCCCCACCACATTCGCTGCAGAAGATGCGGTAGACGATCCTATCACGTTAGGCACAAGAAGTGCGCAGCCTGCGGCTATGGTGCCTCAGCCAGACTCCGTAAGTTCGCCTGGGCTCACAAGAACGTTCAGGGCACTCGTATTCGCGGCTAAAACCAGTGTCGGCAGATTGCTTCAGGTTCTGCAAGGGGAATGACTTGCAGGTGATTGACGAAATCACAAGTTACTCCATAATTCTTTTAACCACACCTTCCCGCTTTGCGAACTGCACTTCGTGTGCACTTCTGGGCCGGTAGATCAGCCCGGTCATGGTCTCAATTCGAGCCCATGGGGAGCTAGATCGCTTCCTTGGCAAAGGTCACGCGTAAGCGTACCTCCCAAAATGGAAGAGGTCCCGAGTTCGAATCTCGGCCGGTCCACCACTCCCATTATGAAGCGTTCAGAATGCGATTGAACGGAACGATAGGATAAGGGAAATTGATCAAGACTCCCATTCTCAGAATGTATGA
>WTCK01000171.1 GCA_013138615.1 Candidatus Thorarchaeota archaeon
ACTCCGTGACAATCTCGAACGCATCCGTCGTTGCATCAGCCTCTGCAGGCGCATCCACAGATTCAACAACATCTTCAATGATCTCATAGTCACCAATGTCTTCTATGATGTTACCCTCTTCATCAACGAAGACCTCTTCTATGACCTCCTCATACTCCTCTTCTTCCGCGTATGCCTCGATTGCCTCTGCCTCAGCGGTTTCAGTAAATTGTAGAAGTTCGGATGCGGGCATGTCAGGGAGAACTACACCGATATATTGAGCTGCTGCTGTCATCAGAATGCTAAGCATTTCATCCCGGCGGTTCTCGTCGATGGCTACCATGGGATATGTTGGGACTCCGAGGATTTTCTGTACAACCTCAGGTCTCATTGCATTCGGTAGATCCTGTTTGTTTGCTAGAGCGAACACGGGAACTTTGGGAGCATCTCGTCTTATCAGCTTGAGAATGTCTCTGCTTATGATTACGTTGCGTAGACTTGAATCGCAGACTAGAAAGATTACGTCCGCCCCATGGAAGTAGAAGCGCCAAAGAGTCCGAAATCTCTCTTGCCCTGCGAAATCCCACAGAACGAGCGAGTAATTTCCAAATCTAATGTTCTCAACGGTTTCCAGATTGAGCGCGATGGTTGGCACATACTGCAAAGGGGGAGTTTCCCCGAGGAGGAGGTTCAGTGTTGTTGTCTTGCCGGTACCTCCTTCCCCGACCAACGCAATCTTCAGTCGAGTAATAACACAGGGCTCTATTAATTGCTCGTAGGAATCAACGACTGCTTGGAGACCATCCTTCTTGAGCTTCCTTTTGAGAGCCTTCGCGGCCATTTCGAGCTTATCAGCGATGTTGCGTTCATCTTCTCCCTTGTCTGTAACGAAAACCAACAGGGCGTCTTCGAGCCAATCATCCGCCATGAATTTCTTGTCCCCGACTATCAGGGGCATCTCTGACATGTCGGCACCATGTTTTGTCTTAAGCTCCTCTCTCGTAGATATGTACTCCAATAATTCTTCTTCAAGCACCTCCACTGGCCAGTACTGCGTTGACGCAAGTACCTCTTTTGTTGAAATTCTGACCAGCAGAGTATTGTGAATCATTGTCGATCGTCACCAGTTTAGGCGAACAGAGGAGGTGAATCCATTTCGCGTTCACGTCATCCCAGATGGCAATTAAACCTTTCACGGTTGAATCCAGACCCTCTTTGGCCGTATTATTGCTCTTCGCTGTAAAATATAGAATTCTGTGTATTGCTTGTCGGGCGGACCAATTACAGCTGATTGTAAGATATCTAGGTGACACATGCGTTCAGCATGTCAATGTGAAGACATGTATCTCAGGAGAATGAGAGAATCAGAAGGTGGAAGCAGAGGACTGCTGGGCCGAAGCCGCATTAGAAGCAGGACCCTCCGCATCCGTGGAGCCGTTCCACCTAAGCCACGGAAAATGCGCAAGTATTGGTCTTTCGCAAGAAACCAATCAAATGGGGACCATTTGCTAGAACTCGTTTGGGACCATGATTTGCGATTTCGAGTTCAATGACGGGGGACCGTGTGCCTAGATTTTGGGCAAATGCCATTTAATGCAGAACGGCATAAGAGTCTTTCTCGTTCTCAAGATGGAGAGCAGGGATTCATGAATTATCTTTGGCTTGAAGAGCGTGAATAGGGGCATTCTGACGGGAAATTCTACTGCTGGATGGATACAAAGTTGAGAAATCGCCGGTGTGCTCCTACGCTACCACTGCGAGCTGGAATCGGCCCATAATCTCAGTAGGATGGCAATTGAGCCTTTGCGATTTGGAAGCGAAAACCTACCTTGGGAAGTTGTCTCTCAGAAGTCGTAGGTGATGATGGACCATCTCACGCTGCGCGTCATCGTCTGGGTTATGCTCAAGATCCACAATGAGAGTCTGCAAGAAGTATTCAGGGAAGAACAATCTAACCCGGATGTCATTCAAAAGGAAAAGCCACTTATCATATTCTCCCGATGGTCCTTTCCTCCGCTTCTCTGAAACAACTCGATACTTCTTCAATGTTTGAGCGGCTTGTTTCAACTCCTTGGGAGGGATGCCCAAAGTTGCTTCAAGTTCGGAAATATTCACAGGATGGCGTCTAAGAAGAGTTAGCGTGTCGTAACAATCGGGATCCGCGAGTATATTCGAAACCGCGACAGTGTCATCAGGTGTCTTTTGCCACTCCGTGAGGAATTCAAGCACTTCACTCTTGTATTCAGCTGCTAACTCCGGGTCGAGAACTGAACTCGCTGCATCCATTGCAGTTAATGGAGGTGCACGAAATATCTCTAGGTCCTTCACCAAGAAGATGCAAGTCCGTCCTATCTCATCCACCCATTCTGTCTTCACAAGACCTAACTCCTCGAAGGGAGCGATAATGGAGTCCACGCTTACGCTAGGCAGACCTGTGACCATCTTAAGCCATTCTTCGAGATTCTCTTTGGAAATGCCGCCCTTCCAAAGCTTCGGGAACACCGCACGAGAAACCTCATCGGAAAAGAGACGAGCAAGACGCGACTCATCGGTCATTCCAGCAAGTCTGATTATTCTGCGGTAAGTGTTGTCAAGTTCAACCTGCAGCTCAGCATCAGTCATTGATACAACTGCATTAGTGATTGGTGAAACGATAGAGGTAATTGCTGCCTCGTAGACCTTGGGGTCCTCGCTGGGGGTAAGCAGCAAGGAGATGCAGTACTGTTCTTCCTCTCTCACGAGGCCAGTATAATAAGATGCAACATTGTATTCTTCGCCCCCGATTCGAATGCTCAGGGAGGCGAATCCTGCCGTGGCATCACCCATAGCGTGCGATGTGAAAATACGCATGATTTCCGTGTTGAGATCTTCGCGGTAGTAATCAGCGAAATCTCCTGGGACTTTCGCCTTGAGAACAGCCCCTATTTTCGAGTCCCAATCTATAAGTAACATCGCTACTGGCATGATTTTTATCTCCGGTCCCAAAGCGGCTGGCCATTTGGAGTGGTCCGATATCGTTTCCGAGTGCTTGACTAAAAAAGCTTGTCACTAGTCACTTCGCGATTCAACACAAAACAAACGAGTAGAAGTCATTTAGTAATATGACCGTAATACATGCTATTTCCGGTTTTTTGTGTAATGAACAATCTTACGGTACACTTCAGACGTTACTTCTTCTAGCTTTTTTGAAGCATCCACAACTTCGTACATACCATCATCTTCCTGAGTCATGGCAAGGTATGCCTCACGAACCTTGATGAGACGGTCGACCTGCTCAAATTGTTCATTCTTTGTTCCATTTCGTTGAAGAGCCCTTTCAAGACCTACTTCAACAGATACATCCAAGATGAAGATGATGTCTGGTTCCGGTGCGCCAATCTCCGCTCGGTTCCTGAGTAGAATCTCTTTCCAGGGGATGCCAGTGCTGACACTCTGGTAAGCACCTGAAGCGAAAAAGTATCTGTCCATTAGCACAAGTTTGCCAGCCTCAAGCGCGGGACGAATCCGATTCTCAACATGCCATTGTCTGTCAAGATGAAATAGATTCAGCTCCTCGTCTGGCGTGAGCTCACCCTTTGGCGATCGTTCCCGAATCTCCAAGCCCCACTGACTCTCATTGGTAGGCTCTCGGAGTCGCACAACATCATAGTTTCGACTGAGGAGCTCAACGAGCGATTCAACCACAGCAGTCTTGCCAGCTCCGTCAATTCCTTCCAGAACAAAAAGGAAACCGGGATGCTCATCATGTCGTTGGCTATTCACAGGTAAGGTTCTCCTCTTTGGAAGAGTCACTGAGCAGCCATCATAGAGTCGTATTAGATGCTTCGGTGTGAAATTATGTGATGATCTGTCGAGGGTAATTCTTTTATAGCTGCCAAATGACCATAGGATAGGTTAACCTATCCTAGGAGTTGGTGAATGTACTTGCGGCCAAGCTGATTTCGACGCTTCTAATTGCGGCGCTAATCAGTCAGCCTGCTGCGATATTCACAGGAGAATTCTCCCACGAAACTGCTGCAACGAGTCTGTCGCTCATTTTGGATTTCGGCAACGGAACTGTCCTAGATTTCTATGACCTTGAGGGCACAAACGTTCTGAACGTAACCGAATCAGTTACCGAGGTTGAAATGGTTTGGTATGGCGACCTCGTGTTTGTGACATCAATCGCCGGCGTATCCAACAACGAGTCCGGAGGTCTATGGTGGCAGTATTGGGTGAACGATGAGTTGGGTCCTGTTGCCGCAAACAAGTACCAAGTTCAGGATGGTGATGCTATTTCTTGGAGGCGCATTCTTCCTGAAACGGAGCCCACAGACCAACCCATTGATTACACACTCATTGGCGCAGCTGTTGTTCTCGCAGTCATTGGTTTTGGTTTCCTGTTCTTCCTCTCAACTAGGAAAGCAAAGGAGTGAAAAACGAGATGCGAATGAGAAGTCTGCTGATCGCGTTCCTTACACTGTGCTTTCTGACTACCAGCATTGTCGCAAGCTCAGACGATTACTATCAGCCGCTTGTTCCCAGTCCACAGGGCAATACCATTGTCAATTGGAGAATGGTGGAAACCCCTGAGCTAGCTGTGCAATGGGGCTGGACCGGTGAAGGTGCTTGGCTCGCTGCCAGTGGAAACATCATGTCCTTTGCGATAACGACGTTAGATGAATACATCACTGGAGATCTGACGATTGGAAACTTCACAATCGAAGCTAACAACACAGATGTGGCCAGAGAACTAGTCCTCGGTGTCTGGGGGTTGACTCCGTTCTTTCCGGGACTGGTTGTTGCAATTGGTCAGAATAATTTTGATGACCTCAATGATACTGCATATGCTTCAGCAGAAAGAGTGCAGGGCAATTACATGAATGGGACCATGGAATCGTCGTATGAACCAGTTGTTATCGGGGGAATCTCTTACGATTGCATAGTGTTTGACTATGAACAAGATCCGTCAGGATATGGAGAGCCACAAAGAACGTATCTTGCTTACGACAGGCTGACTGGGGTTCTTGTCCGAGCGAACACAAGCGTTACAATCGTGAACGAGTACAATCTCGTACTAGAGATTCAGTCTATCCTCCCACCGGGGCCAGTCATGCTGCTGATTGTGGGAAGTTTGAGCATATTCGCAATCGTGGTGATTGTGTTGGTTGTCGTCAAGCGCAGATAGAAGACTGTACGCGGGGTCTATCAGATGAAAGCATTTCGTGCAAGATATTCAATGAAACCTAGTCGGAGAGTTTCCATCACTAGCATTATGACTGCGTTGGCACTGATAGGTAACTACTCGCTTGTCGCCATTGTGAATGTTGAGCTGAGTTCGACCATCCTATTCACAACTGCGTTCGTCTTCGGGTTCCCGATGGGAGTTGCGTGTGTATTGCTAATGTCCATCATCTACGCGT
>WTCK01000230.1 GCA_013138615.1 Candidatus Thorarchaeota archaeon
GACGTTGCGGTAGTCCACGACTGTTTCACAATCGCTGAGATAATTGCGTCTGAGGATATTGGGCTCTTCAAGCCTGGTGAGGGTGCAAAGGCTCTGAGAGATGGCGTGACCGCCCTAGATGGTGATATGCCAATCAACCCTATGGGTGGTTTGAAAGCCGTGGGGCATCCAGTGGGGGCTACTGGAGTTAAGCAGGCCGTCGTGATTTACAGAGAACTGATTGGTGATGCAGGTGCTAACCAGGTTACAAACCATGACACAGGCATATTGCACAACTTCGGAGGAACCGGTGCAACAGCTGTTGTGAACATCATGAGGAGGTCGGACATATGAGTGAGAAACCGACGATTGAGGTCTACAAGAAGAACATCGAAGATGGGAACTTCAAAGCATACAAGTGCGTAGGTTGTGGATGCATCATTGCTCCTCCTTCCGGTACCTGCTATGGTTGTGGAGGAACCAAGATGGAGTGGGCCAAGGTCAGCGGCAAAGGGAATCTTGTGTCTTTCACAGTTATTCACATTGCTCCCGATGAATTCCAAGAGGAAACTCCCTACTACGTAGCCATAGTCGAGCTAGAAGAAGGCACACGAGTGAGTGCGAGGCTACTCGGAGTTGATCCGCTGAAACCAAAAGAAGTGAAACTCGGTATCCCATTGAAGCTGGACTATGAGAAAGGCAAGTCCGGGCACACTTACTTGGCGTTTAGACCTGCGTAGATTCACGAGATTTCATTGAGGAGAGCTTGGACCAGTCAAGCCGAACCACAAGGTATACCGTTAGGATCAACAACACGATACCAAGGACTTCGCTTGTTCTTGACAAGATGGTTGCTGGCCCTCCGACCCCGAGCAATGCTAGCACCCAATCAAGGCTCAATCTTCCTGCCCATGCAACTCCCATTAAGAATATGATTTCACCAATTAGGCTTGGAATGAGTACTTTCCACCATGGGTACTTGGCTGCACCCAATGACACAACTGCTGGATCAAGTGGCAATGGAGTTACTGCTAGGAACCAGATTACTAGAGGTGTGGCAGTTGGATGCGCATCGATGAACTCCCTGAATTTCTTGGTTTCGCTTTCCTTGAGCAATCTAGCTCCTGTGTGACCTAGAACGTAGCTGACCATATCACCTAGAGTAGCGCCAACTCCAGATAGAAGTCCAATCAACCACGGATTGAAAAGGAATGGCCCGGTCGGTGAGCTTCTGAGACCTCCAAGAACGAAAGGGACGATTACAAAAGGAATCTCGACAATGACACTTGCACTGCCTAAGAACGAGATAATGGCAGTCCCAGCGTAACCCATGATAACCGCGCTATCAATCATCCACTCGTAAAGAGCAGTTGTTGGGCTTCCTAAATCGGGATAAGCAAGTGAAACAACCCAGTAAACTGCTACTAGTGCAATTGAGATGATGAAAATCTTATCTACGGTTCTCATAGCGAGAATCTATACCAAGTGATTTGCCTGAGAATACAATATGAATATTCTTACAGACATGAAACGGCAATAGGGTCATGGTATCACTATTGTGGTAAGTTCGCAGCCAACCTCTTACTCCAGTCCACTCTCACAATCATGTACAGAGCTAGAACTATGAAAAGGAACCCAACGGCCCCGAGAAGGATTGAACTTAGGCTGCTAGGGTCTCCACCAAGAAACACTGATTCTACCCAAACAAGACCGAGTCTTCCTGCCCAAGCAATTGCAGTCAGGAATATCGTTTTCCCAATAAGAAGCGGAACAAACACTCTCCACCATGAATACCGCGCAACGCCGAGCGGGACGATCAAGATATCATCAGGGATTGGCATCACGGCTAGGAACCAGATCATGAAGGGCGTCATGCTCGGGCGTCGCTGCACGTATTCGCTGAACGCATTGATTTTATCATCTTCTTTTAGGAGTCTTCCTCCGTAGTAACCTGCGAAATAGCCGGTCATCTCCCCCATTGCGGCTCCAATCCCAGACACTAATCCAACTAGCCACGGATTATGTCCCATGTCTGCTCCTAAAACGAAGGGAATGACGACATATGGAAAAGGTACCAGTATTGTCGCATTGCCCAGAAAGGATACAGCAAACGCTCCTAAATAGCCAAATGCTGAGGCTCCATCCATGATCCAATAGTATAAACTAGCACTTGCTGCCGCGGTGTAAGGAATCAGGACTACAACAGTGCAATATGCAAAGGTTCCCGCAACAGCTAGAATGAGCAGTTTATCTGAGGTTCTCATGGAGTGCTAACTCACGACCCACCTTTGTGCACGGGCGCTATTAAGATACTGCTAATCAAATAATGCATCTACTGCACTGAGCATATTCTTTGTTTCAGAATCCGTGAAATCTCTGAGAACTCCCGAGTTCGCAATCTTGATTGTCACCAGAGCATCGTTACCGCGAGGCTCTATCTCCCATGACATATCAAACCCGGGCTCCTCTGAGGACACCTGGCTCATCATCTCAAGCCAAGCTCTCTTCACGTCGTCGATTTCTGTGTGCAAGAATTCCATAAGAGGGATTGTGACTTCTACGCACAGTACTTTGTCGGATACTACGTAGTAGTTCTCGATTTTCCACGCCATGGTTTGCACTATCATCATCTCGAAATCATGCCGTAGATAAATGTTATCTGGGCGCCATTGTCAATCGGACTTGTCTTTCTTCTTCTCCTTCGCGAGGAGGTCGATAACTTCAGTAATGAACTTGTCCGCTTCGCTCATCTCTTCTTCGGGCACCTTCTTCTTTTCAGCAGGTTTAGCCTTGGTTTCCTTGGCTTTTTCAGTCATTACCAGTTTGGGTGTTGATTTGTCTATGTCCTTTACTCTCACCGGATCCATAGGTGTTGGCTTCCCAGGCAAAGGCGTCCCTATTCCCTCTCGTGGCTTGATTATTTCAGGTTCTGCAGCGATACTACCAATGTCGATTGGATCAATCTTCTTCGTAGCAGGCTTGGGTTTGGCTGGTGCGGCTTTCGGTGGTGGTGTTGGCTTGGGTCTTGATATGGGCGCTGTTATGGTTGCAAGTCTTGATACAGGCGCTGTTATGGTTTCGTCCTCTCCATTGGCTAGACCAAGCCCCTGACGTTGCAGAACGGTCTGAATACCAATCGGTTCTATGAGCCCCCTGTCCTCCATGGCCAATAGCTTGTCCATTGCCTTCGCCTCTGAGGCACCCATCAACGCTGCAACTGGCTTTACGAGTTCACGAAGATAGAACTCTCTTCTATTGTTCCTTCGTGTTCCAATCAAGTCCAGAATCTTACCGTCCAGCTTGCTGACTTTGCGCTTCTTACCGAATTTGTGTGGCAAGAGCATAGTGTAATTGAACGATCCAATCAGATTTGAAACAACCCATTCGGGGTCAAAACAATCAATGAGTCCATCCCAGTCCTCAAGATACACCGAATGGTGCTTCTCGAACATTTCGATGAAAAACTGAAGTCTCTCTCTGAGGAGCTTTGTCATCTCGCCTTCCAGAATCAGAATGCCTATCACGTACTTCCCGCTGTAGCTATTGAGTCGGAGCCCATGGTACTGAATCTCTTCAAGCGTCCCTCTAACGCCATCGCCTTTGATCTCCCCATATACACTTGTTATCGCGGCGATGAATCCACTAATCAAATCGGGCTGTATGCGTTCCTCAACAAACGGATGGTAGAATACACAGGTTCCTCTGTCAAGATAAACTGCCATGAAATGGCGAAGCGTTTCGAGATCCGCAAAGTCCTGAAGCTGCCTCTCTAGTGAATCCATAGCCGCCCTTTTCTTGGGCTTTACCTTCTTGTTGTAGAATGCGGCCACGGTTCCTAGAAGGAGAAATGCAATGACTATGTACATGCCCGGAGGTGTCAGAATAAACGTCATTAATGCGCTAAGAACGCCTGGCGATACGGGGACTGTGCGGAGTGTATCTGTGCTCCAGACTGGGGGTGTGCCAAGGTATCTAACCACGACCTCCAAATGTTCCGCATCTTGGGGAATAAGATATGCAAAGCTTGCAACTCCCTCCTCATTGGTTGGGAATGCATAAATTTCCTCATCAATCAGAATGGTTTCATTGCGGAAGATAATGGTAATCTCAAAGTAAAGGGTGACACCGCTAACGGGACCATTAGTGGCGTTATCTCTCAGAGTGGCTTGAATCTGTGCGGATTGCCCTTCACTTGCTCCAACAATATCGAGAGTGATGTATACATGAGTTTTGGCAACCACGGTTATCATGGGTTGCTCCAGGCTTGGATTACAGAATTCTGCAGTTGCATTGATAGTTACGATATACGGCCCCGGTGTGAAGTGAAGGAAGATTGTTGTGCTGTACACTCCGTCCAAATACTCAGTTTGATACACAATGCCATAGATGGTGATGTTCACGGAGCCCCCACTTATTGGAGTACTGTAGAGTGAGTCCCTGTATACAACGCTGAAAGTCAGGTTCTCGTTTTGGTACCAGGAGCTGCTGGGGTCAAAGGTGATCATGATAAGTTCAGTAGTGGATCGAATCGTGAGGTTAAGGTCCAGAATTGTCGTTGTGAATCCAGCTCTCACCATTGTGACCTGGACACCATGAAGTCCGCTTGTAGCGTTGGGTCCTAGCGCAGCAGAGTATACGCCATTACCCTCGTGTATCATGATG
>WTCK01000041.1 GCA_013138615.1 Candidatus Thorarchaeota archaeon
ACTGTGTCCAGAGGCCGATGGTTTCTGTTGATAGATCCGTTACTTCACGAAGCTTGTCCTCTTCTAGAGTCGTGCTGAATTGCTTGCTCAGAAAGCTGACCAGATTATCAAGACCATGACGAACATAGGCAATATGGTGAGGCGGCTGTTCTCCCTCAAGAGGGGGTGTATCCAAAAGGAATACGGGAGCGCCGGTCATCTGAGAAATAGCGTCGTACCATCGCAGGACAGTTCCACAGATGTTGTTGCATGCCAGTAGCGCTTGAGGGGCTGGAAGTCCCTCCAAGGGACTCTCCTCGGGATGTTTCACAGATCCGATGCTCGCCCGGGCGTAGGAGCAGAGCTCTTGCGAGTAACCTAACTCCTCTGCATATCCACACAGTTTGGGACCAACCTTTTCCGCGCCAACGATAGCCCCGTACTGTTCAGGATATGATACGCCCACATCCATTGCAACAGGAATCTCCACGGGAAATCCGGAGGTGACCCATGCCAACTTGCCTTCTTCACTCGCAGCATGTCCTTCAAGCATATAGCGGAACATTGCACGCTGTAGGAAATTATGAGATTCCAGTACTCTGTACGCTTTCTCTTCTTTCGCCTTCTCTGACATCACGCTGCACCCCCATGTGCAAGAGTTTCTAGGAAGCTCTGGATTCTCCCTTCTAGTCGTGAACGGTCCGAGAATTCCGGATCAACCGGAAGTCTCACAGTCCGTACCCCGACCTCTGATGCAACTTCTAGGAGCGATGGTGACTCGAACTCATCTGGATCGCAAAAAGACTGTTCACATACTATGAGCCCATCAATGGCCAAGTGAGTGAGTGCATCCTTCAGGAAATCAAGACGCTTCGGAAGACCTTCTTGTGTGGGCTCCAACAGGGCACCGAGCACTGAACGTGCCATGGCTTCGAATGGATTACCCTCAAATGCCGGCATTGGCGTGAATACCGTTTTGAAACCAAACGAGAGTAGGTCAAATACAACTGCAGTGCTTGAAACTTTTGAGATGGCGTTGACCAATTCAGCTATCGCCTGTGGTTCGGTCATTCCTCCTACTATGGCAATTCGTGGAGTGGGCAAATCAGACGGAAGCGAAACATCCTCCAATCTTCGCTCCAGAAGAGCGTGCTGCAATGCCTTGGTAGAGTCGACCCAGCCTGCTTCCGCTAGGCCGCGCTCCACGTCATTCACGGTCGCCCTGAGTTCATCAACTACCATTTCCAGAGGAGCTGAATGGAACTCCCTCACGAATGCCGCAATTCGGTGGTAGGGTACTGAACTTGGCTGAACAAGCCGAGCCGCATAGAGAAACTGGACTGCATTGCGGAATTGTTGGACTAGATCAACTGCCTGTTTGAAGGCATCATCAGAAAATGGGGAGTCAAATGCATCTTCCAATGCATTGCTGAAGATTCTGAGTTCTTCTGAAAAGTATTGAACTGCAGCTTCACCTTGGTTTCCTGCAGGATATGTCAGTCGAAAAATCTTGTCCTGCGGGAATCGTAGATGCCAAATATCGGCAAGATTCTGGAGAGAATCACAGGTGTTTCCTGGGAATACTATTCCGTTAACATACGGAAGCTGGTCATTGACTCTTTGACTGAACATATTTCGGATGAAAGAGCAGGCGAATGTCTGCAGGCTCGCCTCGTAGGAGCCCATCACCGTAGGATTCGCGTATAGGAGTGCAGGCATCAAGCCGTGTGCCATTATAATCTCAAGAGGAGTATGTGGATACACATAGCCTAAGATTGATTTGCCCTCGTCAACTAGCTGCTTCAATATCCGTTCGGATTGCTCGGTCGCCTGTGCATTGCTCACTCGATTATCCCTTCAGCAGTGGGCCTTTTCTATGACCCCAGTATTAGAGCCCTTTGTTGCCTCGCCATCTTATTTGTTGTGTTGGATGGTCGTTAGGCGGCTAAATTATGCTCGAAAAGGAAAGCAGAAGGAAATATCAAGCACTGTTGCGATATCCAGCGATTAGTTCATTACCATCTATTGACATATACGGTCATTAGAGTTGACGAGAGAGTAGTGGAGTAGAACAAATCATGGAAGAAATGTTATGGCACAAAGGCGGAAAGTGGCCAGAGAAAGTGGAAAAATCTCTGAAACTTCCGGAGGAACCCCTCTTCGCAATGCTTGATAGGACAGCCGACAAGTACGGTGATAAAACGTACACTATGTGGGCTGGTAGTAGTCAGACCTACTCGCAGGTGAGAGAGAGCGCTGATAAGATTGCAAATTTCCTTGCTAGCAAAGGAATCACGAAGGGCGATAAGGTCGCGATTTTCTTACCCAACTTGCCCCATTATCCCCCCGTATTCTTTGGTATTTTAAAGGCGGGAGGAATCACAGTTACTTGCAATCCGTCGTACACGACACCTGAACTGAACTTTCAGTTGAAGGACTCTGGTGCTGTCGCGGTGTTTTGCTTTGACCATCAAAAATACACACCAATGACATACGAAGCTGTAAAGGGCACCGATGTCAAGACTGTAGTTGTTTGTAGTTCAGGGGAGTACCTTTCGAAGGTGAAAGCCGTATTAGGAGGTCTCCTAGGTAAGATCCCCAAGAGCCCGTCCTACGACGATGATATCACCGTCTTCTATAAGGATATCATGGCTAACTACGAGCCGAAGGCACCTGAAGTGTCAGTCAACCCCAAAGAAGACACCGCTTTGATTCTGTACACAGGCGGGACAACAGGCACACCGAAAGGTGCGGAGTTGACCCATTATAACTTGACCAGCAATGTGGAGCAGATGCACGAGTGGGCACAACTTGAGCCTCCAAACAACCTGGTGGAAGGTGAGGAAGTGTATGTGGGCGCCCTTCCGTGGTATCACAGCTACGGTCTGACGCTGACAATGATAACCTGTGTTCGCCAAGCGAATAGCGTAATCTGCATTCCCGATCCAAGAGCAGGGAAACCACCAATGACAGAGTTGCTGGAAGGTATAGAGAAACACAAGGGCACAGTATTGCACTGTGTTCCAGCGCTATACGCAGGAATCGCAAATCACTCAAAGGTGAAAGACATCGACCTTTCAAGTCTCAAGGTCTGTGCGTCTGGAGCAGCGCCTCTGCCGCCAGAACTGGCCAAGCTCTTTGAGTCAGTGGCAGGTGGCACCCTGTTTGAGGGCTATGGTTTGACGGAAACATCGCCGTTAACCCACGGAAATCCGCCATCCAGAGTCACTCGCAAGTTTGGCTCAATTGGAATGCCAATCAGCAACACATATGCGATAATCGTTGACATTGAAACAGGATCCAAAGAGCTGCCTCAGGGTGAAGTTGGTGAGATAGCTCTCAGCGGACCGCAGGTTATGAAGGGATACTACAACAAACCCAAAGAAACAGCTGCGGTATTCCGGAAATTCGGCGGCAAGCGGTACTTCCTCACAGGTGATATTGGTAGCATGGACGAGGAGGGCTTCTTTGCCATTTCGGACCGCAAGAAGGACATGATCAATGTCGGCGGTTTGAAGGCGTACCCGCGGGAGGTTGAGGACACTCTCTATGAGCACCCCAAGATCAAGATGGCAGGTGTGATTGGATTGCCACGAGAGAATGACCCAACCAATGAGTACGTGAAGGCGTTTGTGGTCCTGAAGGATGGTGAAACCACAACACCGGAAGAAATCATCGCTTGGGCCAAGGAGCGGCTAGCTGGATACAAGCGTCCTCGTGAGGTCGCGATTGTGGACGCGCTACCAATGACTGCCGTCGGAAAGATATTGAGACGACAGCTACGAGCAGAAGAAATGGCGAAGAGAGGGTAGCAATACCTCAGGTGGGGGCATAGCCCCCGCCCTCTTCCTTTTATTGCCACGCTCAGATAGTAGAGCGGTGATTGCGGTTCTGCAGGCTATTCCAACTGATACAACGATTTTCGTAGCCCCCCTCATAGGATTATTGGCTTTGGGACTAGTGATAGTGGGTATCATTGTGTTCGTCATATTGCGTCGGCGCGGCACTGGCTCCCTGGACCAAGAAGACAGTTGGCTTCAGGAATAATGTGACTCGCCTGGCTAATTCGCAGGTGAGACCAACTGCGCTGAAAGACATCCTTATTCAGGAATTTCATTACTATTGATGAGAGTGATGAAGATGAGAGGTATTCTTCGGGTCCTAGTCTTTGCTCTACTTGTTACTGTCAGTTTTGTCCCAATGGTAAGAGATGCAGATCTGGCGAAGCCACATGTTGCCGCGAATGAATCTCGGGGAAGCCCTCCAGTCGACATTTCAAAAACTATCGCGGACTACGATGAGTTCTCTGTGGGCAACTTTGCAGGCACCGAGTTCTCGAATCTCAATTTATCCTTGAAATTGAATGAGGTCAGCTCAACCGTTGAGGGAAATTTAACGGTTGATTTCTACAACGATGACCCGGTCCCGTTCTCTCAGATACCATTTCATCTATATCCATCTGGGATGTTGTATGAAAGTAGACAGGGGAACATCACAGTCCTAAACGTTACGACAACGAGCGAACCGATTCAGGAGATGCCCTACAGCGTTCTATGGGAGCAGCAGCTGATGTGGGTGAACTTGACTGATTCTCTGCTGCCTGGTGAGAGGACGGAATTCCACATTGAGTTCATCACAACCCTCCCTGATGGCCTTGACAGAGCTAATGTCCATGGAGAAAATGGCAACCAGTCACGGATTTACACCGTTTCTAGCAGCTACCCAATCCCCTGCGTGTACGACAGGTTCGATGGTTGGAATACCGACCCCTACGTGGGCTTTGGTGATCCTTTCTATATCGACATGGCGTTCTATGAGTTTTATTTGAACGCCCCAAATGATATGATTGTGGCTGCCACTGGGGAGCTGATAGAGAGCGATTCTGACGGAGAGAGTACGACCTATCACTTCGACCCAATCTTGCCAGTGCGAGAGGTCACTTTCGCAGCATCTAGATACTATCAGATGGAGTCTGCAAACGTGAATGGTGTGAATGTGAGCAGCTTCTATCTCCCAGACTCCCAACCTGAATGGGAGGATGACGTACTGGAGTGGGCCAGTCTGACACTCACTTTGCTGAATGAAACTTATGGTGTGTACCCGTACTCAACCCTTAACGTTGTGGAACAGCATGGATTCTATGGGGGGATGGAATACCCCTGTCAAGTATACATGACTCGTGGGGTACTTGAGCGCGTCAGAGCAGAAACGCTTTTTCCAGAGTATTTGGAGTTGGTTGTTGTGCACGAGGTCGCCCATCAGTGGTGGTCTCAACTGGTTGGAGATGATTGCATAGACTGGGGTTTTCTGGACGAGGGTTTGACCTGTTGGTCGCACAATTACTATGGCGAAGTCTACTACTCCGATTGGGAGTATTTCCAGTATTATCGCTATCTTGACACCGTACGAACACACCACGAGGAATTCGAAATTGGAAGTGTGATAAACCAGTCCAACTATGAGAGACCTGACCTGGTAGGCTATATTGACTACACGAAAGCTCCATTGATACTTGAGAAGCTCAGGGTAGAGATAGGTCATGAGAAATTCGTTGAGAGCTTGAGCCACTTCTTTAGGCAGAACTATTTCGAAATAGCCACACTGCCGAATCTGCAGGAAGCATTCGAGTTCGTGTGTGGAGAAGACATGGATTGGTTCTTCCTACCTTGGTTCGACAATCCGTTCCTCCCTGATTACTCATTTGTGGGCGTGGTCTACAACCTAACTGACGGCACATTGACCATATCAGTGGAGGACCTGAATGAAGGCTCGAACCCGTACTCCTACTCTCAACAAGTGCTTGTTAGAGTTGACAATAATTTTGATGGAGTTCTGCTCGAGGAAACGGTATGGATAAACGGTACAACCACCTTTACACGATTGGTGTCTACTCGACCAAGTGAGGTGTGTTTGGATTATGAGGACTATGTACTCGTTGACCTGATTTCCTATGATGTTGATTCGCTAAGCACTCAGAACATTCAGATTGTCGGCACTCCTTCCTTGACCAATTTGTGGGGATTCCTCCCAATAGAGATTCTCCCCGCAATCGCTGTTACAGGCATAGTATTGGTACTAGTATTCTATGTGTTCATAAATCGCAGGTCAGGAAATGCCACTTGGTGAATCGGGAATAATCGACAAGGCAGGGCTACTTCGGCCCCGTTTCAGCATGCTTCCTACCTAGCTCCACGTATAGCTCCGCACCAGCCATGAAAGCTTCCTTTAGCCCTTCAGGGACTTCCTTCTTGATTTTGCCAGGAATACCAAGAACCAGAGAGTTGGGAGGAATCACCGCGTTCTCAGTGACGACTGATCCAGCACCAATGACGCAGTCATCGCCCACCTTTGCCCCGGTGAGAACTATCGCACCGATACCGACCACAACACGGTTTCCAATCTCGCAGGCATGAATCACACAGTTATGTCCGGCTGTGACGTAATCGCCGATAGTTGTGGGGTTAGTGAAGGTTGTATGAACGGTCGCGTTGTCTTGAATGGACGTGCCTTTGCCCACGCGGATGTAGTTCATATCAGCACGAAGTACTGTGAATTCCCAAATGCTGGAGTCTTCTCCGACCTCAACATCCCCAATCAATGATGCTCTTGGGGAAATGTAGGCCTTTGCGTGCACTATTGGCATCTTGCTGTCGAACTCGTATAAACCCAATCTATTACACCTTGAAGGCATTAGTTCAATCTATGGTCTTTAAGAGTATTGAAAAGGGTCAAGTC
>WTCK01000118.1 GCA_013138615.1 Candidatus Thorarchaeota archaeon
GTGTAGCGGCCAAGCTGCGCTGGTAACGCGGGCACATCATTTACTTCTTTGGAGGTCGAGGTATTTCACTTAGAGTTTCGATATCGATGACCCACTTCGCCAATTCCTCACTAATTTTCTCGATGTACTCAAGCAGGCTGTCCTGGTATTTGTGAAGGTGATCCTGTTTGAATTTGCCCTTCTTCTTAGTGTAACTATCGACTCTTCTTGTCAATCCCTTGGTCCACTTGCTAAGTGAGAGGACTGCTTTTCGGTCTTCCAGCACCTTGCGTGCAACCTGGACCTTCCTTTTCATGTTTAGTAGGTCTTCCAATGTCTTCTGTAGGGATATCGTTGCCACAACCAATTCCTTTGCGTCAGACTTCGTTTCGGAATCCCTTGTCGTATAGTAGACTTCCTTCAGCGTTCTCTTTGAACTCATCACGCGCGTGAGGAAGCTCTCCAACTCATGACCCATGGTGATTAAGGATTGAAATCAAACAGTAAAAAAGCCTCTGTGTTTCAAGCGGCTGAGTGATTGCACACTCCATTGGTGCCATATGGGCATGCCCTGCACTTCCCAACCTCGGGTGAGGGCATTGGCTTTCTTTCCATGCACCAGATTTCATCCAGCTTCTTCAGAGTTTTCAGAACTTTCTCCAGATTGAACTTTTGCTGGAACACGCGTCCCTTTCTGCATCCAAAACAATTCACGCCTTTGCCCAAACTCACACAATTTGATGCATCTTCTTGTGTACAATATATTACTGCCAAACGTGTTGAGCTGCACGACACCCCGCTCTCCATCAATGCCAGTACATACAGCTCCGTCTGGAACATATCCTCTGTTCTGACAATCTCGGGTAGATTTCGAACGGGGAACTTGCGCTCAATGACGACCTCCAGAATCGGAACCCCGTCGAATCTCAGTACTGCTTGATCAAACTTCCCGCTATATCCATGCCCCATTGAAACGACGGTTTCCTCAGCGAACTTATAGCATTGATCAGGATCGTGCAGGTTGGATTCGAGGTGAAGAAATGTGTTCAAGTCCCACGGGGCGATAATCGATCTGTTGATGATTCTGAAGGCCGAATTGACGATCTCTTCTTTTACTTCATGGAGCAGTGCTAAACTCCCGACTAGGAATATAACCAACAATAGAATGCTTTGAACCGAGCCCACACGATTCACCCCACAATCCAGATTGCCGCTCCGATGACCGTCAGAATCAAAGCTGCCACCCTCATTAATCGCCTGCTGGATGTTTGAGAAGATGAACATAGTATTGGCTGTGAATGAAGCCATGTGCCTTTCACAATTGCATCTGAAGGCTGGTCACTGTGCATCTTCTTTAGATAAAATCGATACTCACATTGACTCTGTGTTCGCAGGTCCGTCACCCAACGGTATCGCCCTGGAGGTAATCTGTCGGGGAAATTCATATGCCGTATCACTCATTCTTGTTTGTTGCGGCGGCCCTCAAAAACGGCACACTCATTGTGTCGCCCCAGTAATATGAACATTGATGAGAGCAGAACATCATTTATAATAGAGAGAGTGAACCAATAGAATTAGACCCAATCTGCGAGGTCAACTATCTACTCAAGAAGGCGATAAAATGTCAGGGGACTCCGAATACGACGGTGCAACAGCAGGCAAAGTTCTGGTTTTTGACGATAGCAAAACGGTGGCATTTCCAGCTGCATTCAAGGCAGCTATGGGAACAAGCAAGGGACTTATGGTCCTGGTGTTGAAAGACCGGTTGATCAAAATCTTCCCTCTTGATAGCAGTGAAGTAACGTTCTTGAGTCTTGAAATTGGTAAGCTGACAAACGATTTCCTCACCAAGCTATCGCAGATATTCAAGAAGTCCGGGCTCGTGGATTTGCTTTTCTCGACGGGCGTGTGTCTCAGAGGAACGCGTTGTTTCTACGAATGCTACTTCAGCGCGAAGCAGTTGAACACAAATCTGGATGACCTCAAGAGCGCGCTCGCGGTCCTTGACGGCGTGAAGAATGTTCGCGTAGAAGAAGTCACACAATAGTGGCTCCTGAATCTCTCGTTACTATATTTTCTTGCATCGTTAGGAGTGACGCTGTTCGCAACTCTTAAGAGGAGTTCCAAACTGTTTCTAGAGAAATAGGGTGATGACGATGGTCGGAACAAAAACAATCGAAGTGACATGCGAGAAGTGTGGCAAGTTGTATGAAGCTGAGGCCATCGACCACATCGACCTGCATGATGATCGCGGTCTTATCAAGAATCTGAAGTCCGGCAAAGCCAATCGCGTACAATGTCCCAAATGCAAGAAGGTAATGTATCTGAAGAGGAGCATTGTCATCAATTTTGATCCAGAAAGCAAGATAGTAGTATTCGATGCTTCCGCCAAGTCCAAAGCTGCAAAGGAAGTGCTGCAAAAGACCTACGAAGACATAATCACAATCAATGAAACGCTTGAGGAAACTGGGAATGAAACCGAGTTCCTAGTCCTACATGATTTGAAAAAGCTGAAACCCCTTCTTGAGCAGTACTTGAAGGTCTATGGCTAGCT
>WTCK01000248.1 GCA_013138615.1 Candidatus Thorarchaeota archaeon
AATACTTGATCACCAACCTTGAATTTCGTTACATCTGCACCTACTGCTTCGACTTCGCCAGCTAGCTCCATTCCAAGAATATCCTTCTTTGGTTTTCTAAGACCTAAAAATAATCGGGCGATGAGCCATTGCGAGCGGGGGACATCAAAACTTCGCATTCGTATATCCCCGACTGATACAGTTGTCGCATAAATTTTAATTAAAACTTCATTGGCTTTGGGAGTAGGCTTTTCTACCTCTCTGAGCTGAAGAACTTCTGGTGGTCCATATCTAGTGGTTACAATTGCTTTCATTTGTGTATCCTTCCTAACCTTTGAGAGTATGTTTTATCTCGTTTGTATTTGTTAGTGAAAATGGAGGAAGTGATTGTTTCCAATTCCTCCCTCCTGTCAGGTAGAACGATAGCTTCTACGTAGATTGGGACGCGTTCGCAGATGTGTTGACTCCCTTAACTATCAGCCATATCGCTATGAAAAATTCATTCGCGACCATTGGAAGAGCTAAGAGGAACATAACTACTCCGAAATCAATGCCGAGATATATCAACGCATTGAAGACCGTGATCAAAAGGACAGCTACGATGCCCCAGATTGATATGAATCGTGGAACGAGTTCTGATCGGAGCAATAAGACATAGAATATCATGGCGCCTAAGATTAAGAACACCGTAAGCATCTCCATGTTCCAATGTCGCTCTGCCAGAACTAAGGCGCCTAATGCATCAAAATAGGAATCAGCTGGAGAGCCTGCTTGAATGTATGCATGACTAATTTCGATAAGTGATGCTGCCTTGAGGCTACCTATTATTGAAAAGAGCCCCTCAACAGTCCTGAAAACAAGAAATCCCAGGGCTAGATTTTCATCATACTGTTTTAGGATTGGATAAAGCATAACTGCGATAACAATAACGGCAATACCATTAACTGACTCAATGAGCACACCTATGCCCACTAGAGTTGCATTTGGATAAACGATAGCAAGATAATCTGGAGCATCTAGGATAGTTGACAATAGGAGTGCACCTAGAATAAGACCTAGGTAACTTATTAGAAACGATGCTCCCGCGATTCTTGCAGCCATTCTTTCTGAAGTCATTGTGATCTCTCCCTTTATGGGCTACATATCGTAACCTTCTCACATCACGCATTCAAACCATAACATAAGCATTGTGCTCAATTTTCTTTGAGTAACTTATGCCAAGATTGAACTCATCTAATTGTGGCCTAAATTTAAGACTCCATTAGGTTTCTCTGTATACTTTGATGGCAAATACGAGTGTTAGTAGGGGGAATAGGAAGTTTAACACAGTGGCCCACCAATTAGCTACCGGGTCATGCCAGCTCGGATCTATTGTTGTTTGAGAGAAGAACGCGATTATGTATATTGATTGCATTATGATGAGTACAACGGATAGCACTATTAAGCCGGTAACTCCATATCTTTTGCCCAATAGGAACAGAGTTGTGAGGATACCTATTAGGACATAAATCACTAGGACTGTCAAGGCGCTTTCAGGATCAAGAAAATCGTATAGATCCTTTCCTATCAAAAACCCACCAAAGAGCAAACGGAAGAGCTGTGTTACAACTAAAGCTATACCATTTCCTGTGAGTCGCTCCGTTTGCCTGATTTTGTTTACGTTCATTTTTCCACCTCATTTATTACTGGTCAACCACCGTTATGACTACATCTCCTTTCTTGTGGCCTTTGTCAGCATAAGCTAGTCGTTTTTTTGTTCTAAGAGGATAGACCAAAGATTTGTTTTACTCTGCCTACTTTGGCACTCTACATACGCCCCTTATTCGCAACTACAATCGTTTTTTTTCAGAACTCCTTTGCTCTCTTGAATCCCTTCGAACCTCACCTGAAGTAATCTCTGGTACCTGGAAATAGCAGGTATATCACAATGATAATACTAACAGCGGGCGTGAGAATGCCAGCGATGGGATCCATGATTCCGATTATGATTCCTACAATGCTAAATATCAGAGCCCCTAACCAGGCCCAGGACTTGAGTGTCCATAGACCATAGAAGAGAACCAAACCGATTATTCCCAGAATAAAAACAATTAGTGAAACCCAGGCGCCAAAAATAGCCAAGATGCCCAATGGGACTAGGTCCATAAGCACCAAAACACCAGCAAATAGGTCTGCTAATGCACTCAGGAGCTGCAGAATCGCTAGGATTGTGATTCCAGTTGGTCTTTCAGACATATGTCGTTATTCCTCCAAACACAACGCATATTGTGGATTCTGTTATTGCCATCAGCGTTTCTAATAAGGAGTACTTTCATTGTTCGCAACTGCAATCAATCTTTTCGCGCGCGCCTTGCGAACGAACACGCGCAATATCGTTGAAAAAACTGCCAAAGCCAGATGCAAGATGATTCCCAGCACCATCAGTACTCGGGCGATGTCGTTGGAAATCCACTGCACCAGAAATCTGAGGAAATCCGGCAACACGTCTGCAAAATAAGCAAAGTCAAAGGGAAAGACCACATAGAGCCAAGCAATGCCGACAGTGACAAAAAAAAGTCCAGGAATATCAAAGTCGCGAGAAAGGTTTTTGCAGTCAAATAACATCAAGGCAGATGTAACAATCCAATAAATCAGAGAACCATAAAGCAGGAGCATCTCCAACGTGCCGAATGGTACAGTGAAAAAACCTGTTGACCCTGTCTGATGGGCAACGAAGTACAATCCAATCAAGACGCCAAACACAACTATAGCGATGGACGCGAC
>WTCK01000155.1 GCA_013138615.1 Candidatus Thorarchaeota archaeon
AAGGCTATTGATCTTTATGTGCACGGGATTCATTACGACAATGCCGCGAGCGAAGTCAAAGTGGAAAAGCAAACCGTCACCCGCCAGAAGCATGACATTTTTTCTCTGAATTGAGGCCGACTTGGACCAAGTTCGCTTGAACTTTGTTGTGAAATGTCTAATCGAACTCACACGCAGTGCTGAGAGGAAATCCTTGATTGGAAGCCTGCGGTCAATCATTCGGCGTCCCTTGCGCTCTGTAATGAATCTCTGAATATGATTGAGATACTGGCTGTAACAGAAACTCGGGAGGTCCTCCGGCTCAACGCCTAGTTCAATCAACATGTTCAGAAAATTCCTATCTTTGCATGAAGGACGCACTGTGCAGCTTAATCGGTCCTCTTGACATACGCGACACTTGTTTTCGTGTAAACCCATTAGCTCCTTCGCTAGCTGATTATCAGCTGTTACATCTAACAAGTCCATTCTATTGGCAAGATCCGTGTTATGCTTCTTCAATTTCATTTTGGTCTTCAACCCGCTGCTTAAAGATAGCCCAGTAGTACCATGACCAATATGGTCAACGCTCATTGACGACCCAAACAGTCGCGAACGAGATTCAATTGCGCATCTGTGCTTTCAATGAAATAAAGTTATGCGCGTGGCCAACTTGAATAGGGTGGTTCATTCATGAAAATGCGAGTGTTGGGAACATATCTGAGGTATTCGACTCCAAATGCGACGAAGAATGTCCTAATCTTATCTGGAAACTTCCTTTAGCTTGGTCGACCACGTACGGATTTCACTGTTGAGTCGTGCAATGTCATTCTCGTTCAAAGTTGCAGTTGGCGGGTATGATTTGAGCTCCCTCGCTCTCTTGCCAAACTGGAACAAGACAGGAGTACCACCACTGATCATTGAGGTTAATCTGTCCCGAACGTCCTCCAATGCATCAGCCATCTCAACAGCCTCAGTCGCAGGGGACACCTTTTCAAGGAGATGCTTCATGATTCCATCGATTGTACTTGGGAGCACTACTTCTTCAGCTACAGGCGGAGTCTTCTTTTCAGGTTCCTTGCGCTTTGTAGCTTTCGAACCTTTCTTAGTTGTCTTGGTTGTAGATGGATCTTCATCAGACGTACTCTTCACTCGTGAAACAGTTTCAACAACCTTACTAATTTCTTCAACTGATTTATTGTATTTGCGCTCAATATCATCCAACTGTCGCACGATAATGCTAACTATCTCACGGGTTTCATCAAATGTCCCGGAGAGGTCCTGTATTTTTTCTTCTAGAGATGAGAGACCTGCAACATACTGCTGAAGGTCGTCAATCTTCTTCTCCAATGTTTCAAGATTGCGCCCAGAGCGAACGTCATCGATGACCTTACTGATGCCTGACACCGAGCTTGATACTGCTTCAACCTTCTTTCCAAGCTCGCCAAAGGCCTTGGAGTCTTTAATCTCCGCCAGTCCCGAATCCAAGTCTTGAGAGGACAACAAGAGATCATCTATCTTCTTCAGAACGACCTCATACTCCCTCGACTCGCTAATCGCATTGACATTCTTATCGATGCTACTGATAGAGGCAAGCAAATCATCAATCTTGGACACTGGAGCTAGTGTTTTCTTCATATCCTTAACTTCTGCTTCGAGCGAGCTCATCTTCTTTGTCAGATCCTTAACAGAAGAGAGTACCTTTAGCTCGGTGACAATCGTGGCTAGACTTTCAGCTAGTTTGTCAACTTTTTCCTCAAGATTGTCAGCGGTTGCGTCTTTTCCAGTGGGCATAGTGTCTCCTACCTGGGCGTGTGCGTGCTGTTTGAATTACGAGTCCGGTATTTAGACTTTCGGGAGAAGATTACGAAAACGTGAAACTGCACAATAGGGGACATCACGAATTGCTGATATCTTCGAATGGATGAAAAAGGACAGCTGAAGCCTATGCGCGCTTCGCTCGCACAACATCTAGGCCAAGACTCTCAAGTATCGGGAGTAAGTGCGCTTTCTGTTCAGCGTTTGTACCTTTCCAATCGATAATGGCAGTCTTCACGGTTTCTCGCGACCTATTCACCATCTGAAGTACAACATCGCGAGTTAGACCGGGTATTGCGTATTTTGGGGCCACATGACCAACCTGCAAATCGCGCTCCAGAACTAGTTTGTTGAATTTACTGGCGTAGTGTGTGCCCCCGAACCCTATAACTGCCGTTTCTGCAAACGGTGCTCTTGCGCAGTCGAGTGCCGCCGCAGCAACTGCACGCGCACCATCCTCGTGCCGCCAGTATGTTTCATTGCTGCCCAGTTCGATAAATAGCAGCGGAGTATTCATCGTAGTTGGTCCATGGTGCGTGACTTCCATTGTAACATCGAAGGCATCCAGTTGACGATCTGCTTGTTCTTTGTGAAGCCGTTTCAATGCGACTGATACCAGAGAAGCTGTTGATATGGAGAGTTGTTGCGGATTACCACCAAAAAGCGCCTGTTGACCAAGGTTGCCTGTACTGTGAACCAGTAATGCAGGCTGTCCGGATTCAGCTCTGTGGCGCGAACAGAAGATGAACGCTTCGGCATCAAAATGAAACTCCAGATGATCGCAATGAATCATGTCGCGAGTTGATGTAATCAGCAAGGTCGAGCCGTCCAATGATAGAATTGGATTGCCCTCGAATGTATCTCCGGTTTCCATGAATCCATGTTCTTCTATCAGAACACTCAAAATCGTTTGGCTGGCGATATCTTTCTCCGATGTCACAAGGACTCGCAATGTTGCGCACCTCAAGTCAGCTAACGACACATTGTGTCAGTAGGGGATCCAATCCGAGGTCATCGATTTTGATTGTGATTTTCTCATCGAATGATTCCAGTATCTCAGATTCAATGCGCGTTCTGAACTCCTCAACCCGAGATATCTGTTTCTTGATGTCAGCTCCAACCTTTAGGAGGTCATTCGTATGGTATTCCAAATTCTTTGAAGCTTCGTTCAAACGCTCTGTGAGAACAGCGCTTTTCTTGTAAACATCTGACCCTGCGAAAGTTTGACGCTTCTCTTCCAGTTCCTTTGCCTGCATTTGAAGATCGCTTATGGAGCCATTCTTTATAGCTTTGATTTCTTCGGAAGCACGACGTGCCAGTCTATCCTTGAGTTTCAACTTGCCAGTATCAAGAGCTTTCTGCAAGCCTTCTAGACCCTCAATTAAACCGGGAGTGCCATCTGGCTCCGCGATTATCGCAGTGAGTGGGTCCTCGAAGTATTCGGATAATGCCCTTTGCCCTGAAGGGGACACCCTCACACCGGTATCACGCTGCATGAATTTCTTAACCTGTTTTTTCAAAGGGTTAAGTTTCATCCTGAGTAGCGCACCGATATGCTCCGATTCCTCGTCTAGAGAGAGCAGCTCAGCAACATTGGACGTAGCAGTGAAGTCGTCGTAAGCCTGCTTGGCCTCTGAATGCTCCTTCGTGGCAGTGTTAATCTTAAGCTGGATTTGACGAATCTGCTCCTCGAATCCCTCAGCGCTGTAAGTCAATTCACTTAATGTCTGGATTCGCCCGCCAATGCGTTCCAAGTCCTTGACCCAACTGAACTCGAAAAGCAACTTACTAAGGACCTTCATCTCCTTAGCAAGCTCCTTCATGTAAGTGTCAAGCATCTTGATTGTGTTCTTGTGCCTTTTATCCATTCTACGAATCCAACGAGCGCCAGCACCCCACAGCTCTTGGACAAAGCGTTGAATCTCCTCTTGCATAGCCTCAGTGCTCTCATATGAGATATCACTCTCAACATCAAAGTCCTTGACAATGCTATCCAGTTTCATTGCGAATCGACTGGCAATTCCAATGGTTTCAGAGTCGTCTTTCGCACTATCTTCCAGATCCCCTGCAATTGTCCCAACATCCTTGAGAGTCTGCTTTACATTCTTGTAGCTTTTCTCAGCACGTTTGACGAAGTCCTTCGACTTAGTTGCCAAGCGCTTTCGATACCATTTGTCGAGTTGGTCGACATCAAGAGTGGTCACAGGGGAAGCTCACCTAATCGCGCCTCGATTTCTGAATACGCTTTATCAACTTTGCGACCTCGCGAATATTGTACACACACTTGACCATCCTTATATCAAAGCGAGAACCAGAGCAATAGTGCATAGGAACAAGTGATCGGTCATGTCTGAAATACTAGAAACTGGCAGCCGACATCCTAGGCTTGACCTCGCGTTTAACGTCGAGTGTACAAGCTGACGAAAAGGTCGCTTAGGGTTCTACATCAAACGCCTCAGCTTGATTGATTCCACCGGCAAAGACCGCCTACTGCTTCGAAATCCCGCCGGGTACAGAAGTGGCTTCTGGTCAACATTCAGAAGTGGAGGACAGGTCTTCTGTGGCATGTCCACGGAGGAGCAGTCCTATTCCGTGAAACGGAAGGAGTACAAGCAGAAGCGGTTCGAACTGGCTCTGGAATACACTCCAGAGGGCCATAAAGTCCCAATGGCCATGTTCGATATCGCCCTGTGGACCTTCAACAGGCCATTTCTGTTGATGCGCCATCGGACGACGAACA
>WTCK01000068.1 GCA_013138615.1 Candidatus Thorarchaeota archaeon
GAGTGAGGAGGATAAACTCCTATTCGTGCGAGAAAGCTCTGGCCTAGTTAAGGAAGTAGGCACAGGAATGGCTTTGCTTCTACCGATAGCCCTAACGTTGGGTCCGTGGTTCCATTTTGCTGGACCACAGATCTCGACATGGTTCCCTGGTGCGCACCTCGTACCTATGTTTGCAATAGGTGCTGCCACGGTATTCTTTGAAGCACTTGCTCTCATGTGTCTGATGCTTTCAATGCCAAGGTCAGGAGCCTCGTACTACTTTACCGGGAGAGGCCTGAGCCCAATCTTCGGTGTTATGGAAGGTTGGCGAAGCGTAATCACGAACCCTGTTTTCAGGGGAACTGGAAGCTTCTTCGCGGTGCAAATCTTTGCTGGCGGTCTGTACGTCATGGGAATGGCGACAGGCGATGCTGGTATTCTTGCAGCGGCAGTAGCCCTGAATCAACCAGTCAATCTGTTCATTTGGGCCACAATAATGACCCTCGTGGGCTTTGTATTCAGCTACCTCAGCGTCAAGTTGTTAGGCTGGTTCATAATTATCGGCGGGATAATCAACATACTAGCATTACTTACAGCTGACGTGGTGATGCTGATGACTCCGATGACAGACACAATCTGGGATGGAGTCTTCGGCGCTGGATCATATGCGGCAATAGACGCAACGGATGTTTCTGCTTTTACCACTTTCAACCCCGGTGCAATAGGACCGGCACTCATCCTTACGGTAGGTATGATGTGGCCGTATCTTATCATGCCCGTGGCTGGAGAGGTTTCACAGCCCAGCAAAAATATCCCTCTGAGCAACCTAGGTGGTTGGGCAGGAATTTCATTCTTCTTCCTGCTATCCGGCTTTGCGCTGGAGAGCAGTATGGGTGACTTCCTGTACAAGGCAAACATAGCATTCACGTTCTTCCCAGGATTCGGCAACTATGCTGCTGTAATTCTTGGAGCGAATCCACTTGCTTGGTTCGTGATACTTTGTCCAATCTATGCAAGTATTATGGATGCCCCGAGTAATGCTCTATGGGTCACTAGACCGTTCCACTCAATGGCAATGGACCGGTTCTGCCCCGAAGTATTTGCGAGCGTACATCCGAAGTATCATGTCCCGCACGTTTCCTTGTACTTCTGGCTGATACTCACCATTGGTACAACGGCATATGCTACAGTCCTCCAGGTGTTCTACGGCACAGCGCTTAGTGCGCTCATAGGTGTCGGATACACGTATGTGTTCATCAGGTGGCAAATGGCATTAGCTGCCGTAGCGTTACCGTACTATCGGCCTACGTTATGGGAGCGGAGTGGAGCATGGAAGATCCTTGGCATCCCGCTGATAAGTATCGGTGGACTCATCTCCGGCGCTGTATTCTTCTGGGCCATTATTGCATACGTACCAGGACTACCCTTTGAAGTCGCATTCACTGTGTTTGTGTACTTCTGGGGTCAGCTGATGTACATGTACTATGGCGCGAAGAACAAGGCAAAGGGCATCGATATGGGTGCTATCTTCGGACAGCTTCCACCAGAATAAACTTGAGCAGAAGAGAGCGTTTGCTCTCTTCCTCTCTTTTCTTTTTGTGATTCAGTTTAGCAAATGGGAATAGGCAGCTCTGAGTCATTCACCTAATTCGGATTCCATTGTTCGAGAAGACACGCTCTACTCATCTTCTTCGACGAAATCAAACACTGGAGGGAAAGAGTTCCTAGTGACCTTGCTTGCAAAGGGTTCCAACTTGTCCCAACTCCGATGAAACCTTGATGGAAATGACCATGGCCTGATCAACACCAACTCCTGAGGGTTGTCAGTAGCCCTGTAAGCAGCAAGTGTATTCTCGGCAGCCTCTAGAATCGATTGCCGTTCTTCCTCATCCCATACTTGTTGTCTGAACGTGTAGCTATCTTCGAACCACTGGTAGAGTATTTCAGCATCATCCATGAAAACAGCTTTCATCACACGCCATGGCCAAAACGTAGACATCTGTTCAAGCTGTTCTCCTGCGCCATAGAAGTCAATAGCCATCCCTTCTCTGCAGAAGATATAGTCTGGCCCTTTCTCCCTGAATTTCTTTTGCCGTGGCTCAGTGGAAGGACCCTTGTGAATCCAATCGTGCCACTGCACACTTCGCCTTTCAAGAACCTCACAATGGCTCACGACATGCCTGACTGCTGCAGCAGTTCCATGGTGAGC
Organism: Candidatus Thorarchaeota archaeon; assembly: GCA_013138615.1. Taxonomy (GTDB): domain Archaea; phylum Asgardarchaeota; class Thorarchaeia; order Thorarchaeales; family Thorarchaeaceae; genus WTCK01. The sequence continues at coordinate 2,189 of WTCK01000068.1, forward strand.
CAGTCCGGGCAATGGCGGCATTTCGAGATGGTCTTTTAGGAGCTTCCGAACTTCGTTTACTTCCTCAAGAGGCATGTAGGTCCAGATTTGGAAGTACGCCTCCTGAACCGATCTCAAGAAGAAGAATAGCATGCCCGCGGGTCCTAATGCTTTGTAGTCTTGGGGAATCTCTTCATGTAGGGGCCAAGACTTGTCGTCTTTGCAGTAGTTGACTTCGCAACATTCGTACGACACAACATCAGACCATTCAACATCAAACACCGCTCGGTACGAACGTCCCTTTTTCTTTCTGGGCAGTATGAATCTTGCTCCTTGGGGGCCAATCTTGAGTTCGCCCAACCCTTTGCTATACGGGTCGATTGTCGTGAATTCGAATCCTTTGGGATCAAACGTTTCGGACATTCTTCAAGTATCACCGTGTCATTCTTGCGGAATGGGGCATTGGCCACCCATTGGCAGGCTCTCTAAGGGCTCGACTTGAGCTACTCTTAAACTGCTCGGTTCGAAAGCATATTCAAATCAATAATGTTTAATTATGCTTAGTTGTTCGAGGCTTGCTAAAGAGGACCTGAATAATGAGCACCAAGTCAAAGA
>WTCK01000087.1 GCA_013138615.1 Candidatus Thorarchaeota archaeon
GAGGTTGAGGGTTTCTCCCATGTCTGTGATAACTGTGGCAGTCTTCTTGTCGATCAGCGGAACATCCACCATCCGATCTGCGGGTGTTATTGCATTGCGTTTCCTCTTGTCGAAGAAACCGACGGCAACTATGTTAGCCTTCGCAGATCCGTGCTTCCCCGGCTTGGACTTCTCAATTGATATTACTCTGCAAGGCTCACCATCAATTAGGAAGTAGCCTCCCGGTTTCAAGCTCTTCACGATTGTCTTCTTGATGCTCAACTAATCTCACCAATCCAGTCTAACAGACCGTGTACGACCACTGACTCCAGCCTGTCTTCAAATACTTTGCGGGGGGGATGGTTGGCCTACCCTAGGCGTCTGCCCAACAGCAAGAGTAAAAGGCAAGCATTCCGAGGCCGAGCTGAGAAGTGTATTTCCATGATCGAGGAGAACCCACAGGTTCTGACTGACCGAAGATTGGTAGGTGTCGTGTGCCGAAAGGACCGACCCGAGATTGAACCGATAGCGAGAAAAGTTGTGGATTTCCTTTTGTCGCAGAAAATCAGCGTCTGCATGGACACTGGGTCTTGTCAGGGTGTTAGTAATGGAATCGAACGGACTGAAATCTCTGAGATGGATGTCGATTTTGTTGTCACCATTGGGGGCGATGGAACAATACTCTACACATTGTCACAGCTTAAGGACCGACATACTCCACTCTTCTGCATCAACCGCGGCACGGTAGGTTTCTTGACAGAGAGTGGCCCTGAAACAGCTGTGAGTCATCTCCAGAAAGCAATCAATAATGAATGTGTAATTGAACAGAATATCAACATAGCATCCGGAGTTGGAGATAGATCGTTTGATGACGCACTGAATGAAGTCTATGTGGTTTCAGCCATGCCCGGCAGGCTTCTTACGTTTCTAATCTATCTTGACGGTGTTCGTGTGGACTTTGGCCGGGCAGATGGAGCCATGGTTGCCACACCCACGGGGTCCACAGCATATGCACTTGCTGCAGGAGGGTCTATCCTTACGCCTGGCGTACACGGGCTCATATTCGTGCCAGTTTGCCCTCCACGATTTGAGCTGAAGTCCCTCGTCATTCCCGATGATAGTCTAATAGAGATTGAGCTCGTGAAGCGAGATGCCCCTGGTTTGGCGGTTATTGACGGTCAATCAAGATGGGAGGTTGAACCTAAAGAAACCGTCTGGGCGAAGAAGGCAGAAGGAAGCACTCGCTTTATCCGTCAAAAGGACAACTATTACGATCGTTTGAACACGAGACTTGTGCCAAGAACACTCTAGGTGTCTTCAATGAAAGGGGTCTTTGTACTGGATGCTGCTGCACTGCTTTCCAACTGGACACAGCAATATCCTGATTCGGAGTTTGTTACTACTCGAGGCATTTTGGATGAGCTCCGCAATAGGCCTAGTCGTGAGAGAGCCGAGCGCCTCGTTCTCATTGGACGTATGCGTGTTGCTGATTCTGATCCCGACTCTGTGAGGGATGTAGGTCTTGCCGCTTCTAAGCTGGGCGACCTCAAAGTGCTCTCAGACAACGACGTATCGTTGCTTGCCATTGCCCTTAGTATTCAGGGTGCAGGACGGACGGTGACAGTAGTATCCTCGGATTTCTCTGTATTGAACACCGCAACAGCACTAGAATTTAGAATCGTCGATCTTACGGCCAAAATGCGTCATCAGATAACTTGGATTCTAAGATGCCCTGCATGTGGGCACAAGGAACAACAGGGCTCCAAGGAATCTGAATGTCCTGTGTGTGGGACGAAACTGACTAGAAGGCGCAAGAAAAGCAAACGACTCGATTGAACCGAGTGTTATTGTCGTAATACTCCTTGTTATCTTTTCTTTTGACAAATTCCAGAATAGAGGCATCCCGACATGATTGACAAATCTGCTCTTACTATTAACCGGGACCTTGATGATGTCAAAGCACAGGTCAAGCGTGAACTCGAAACGATTAACGATCTTATGAACCTGTACGGTTATCGTAACAGTCCTCCCGGTTGGGCCACGCCTTTCCAACTTCATCGGCTTCGCAGGACTTTACGCATTCATTACTTGGCAATGAGAATTAGGGATCAAGCTCCTGTCCCAACAGGGATGAGGGAACTCAGCTGGACACTGGATCCCAAGACTGATCTCTCCTAATCACTCTCCTACCAGCATCACCTCAACCTTCCTGCTTCTGGACCGATTATCGAAGTCAACGAAGGCTATTTGCTGCCAGGTTCCGAGTGTCAGTTGGCTGTTAACAAATGGGGCTGTCAGGCTGGGCCCCACAATAGATGCTCTGATGTGAGAGTGACCGTTGCCATCTTGCCATCGCAAATGATGCTCGTAAATTGCTTCAACTGGCGCTAGCCTTTCCATAGCTTCTGGAAAGTCCTTTAGCAGGCCTTCTTCGTATTCTATGGTTACGATTGAGCCAGTCGACCCCACACAGAACACTGTGCAGATGCCGTTCTTGAAGCCACTGGCTCGTACAACACCTTCAACTTCAGATGTTATGTCGATCATATCGCAATTGCCACTGGTCTGGAAATTCATAGTGGAATGGTATGTTCCCATCATCTCTCAACTTCTTTTCTGTCTGAAAAACCCGTGCTAACACTTCCGAGTGTAACATCGGCATTGGAACTCTACGACCTGCTTCTGAACTTTGCAGTTTCAACAAGCGCATGAAGACGATCTCGCTTTGAGAGGAGGTCCTCTTCATTCTCTTGTAGGATGAGCAATGCCCCGATGTGACTGCCGCTTTCCACAGCGTGTAGAATAGACATAATCGAGGTCAAAACACTATCGCCGGTCGTCATGGCGATATCATCCATCTTCTTAATCACCCTTGAGATATCATCAATTCGCCTCGGAAAACGATCATAGAGTGTTTCAAAGACCACAAGAAAATCCTCAAAGGCGTCTCTTGGTTCATTGATTCCTTTGAAGCTTGCTGCAGATTTGTTGAGTAACTCTATGGCTTTCTCAATCATCTCGATTTCGTTGGTCTTCAAGGCTTCAGTTCCTGCTGTTCTCACCCACACTGCTTCAAGTTCTGGCACACCCATTTCCTCGTAGTACTTTGCTGCTGCCACAGCCTTTTCGCTAGCTATCAAATGAAATGAAGCAGTCCTCTCTTCGTTTCCTAGTTTTGATGCGCAATCGGCTGCTTTACTGTAGTACTTCGAACCCTCATCTGCCTCTCCTTGAGTTGAGCATTCGTCTGCCAATTGGACATATATCTCCAGAGCACGCTCAAGATGTCCTTTCGCTTCAGCGCTCCGTCCAGTTTCTTCCAGCACATCAGCAGCCTCTTCAAATGACTGAGCCTGAAACTCTTTGTTTCCACTCCCTTCGTCAGCCTTTGCCTGGCTGAGGAAGTAGCTAATCACCGTTTCGTAGATTTCCTTTGCTTGCTCTACTTTCCCCCAGTTTTTCAGACACATAGCTTGGTATCGCAGATAGCTCATCTCAGATTGACTATCCTTCTCTGCTGCTGCTCTCTCAGCCAATTGACCAAACAGCTCATTGGCACGTTTGAGTGCCCATCTTGCCTTCATGTCGCTTCCAATTTCAATCAGCATATTCCCTGCCTTAACCAACAATGGTGCGACGAGCTCCGGTTTCCCATCCATCTTCATGTAAGCTTCGGCAGCTTTCATGATTGCCTGCTTTCTTGCTGAGGTCAGCCTCTGCAGCTTGTAAGCTTCTTGGGCGGCATCGTATATGTTGCCAGCCTTCTCAAACAGGTTACTCCTCTCGTATAGCTTTCCTGCTTCCATCATCATTCGTATGGCTTCAGGAGAGTCACCCTCAGTATGCATCACTTGGGCAGCCTCAGCCAAAGCATTGCCCGCTGATACGAAATCGTTCTTCCTCTTTGCTTCTTCCGACCATCCAATGGACATCTTGATTGCTCGATCGTTGATTCTCGAACCAAGGTCCTCATCTCCGGAAGCGTGGTAGAGTCTACCCACTTTCCTGAGAAGAGCAACCGCTTTGTCGAAGGCCTTCTCTTCTTCATATGTGTCTGCAAGGTTTTCAAGAGCGTCTGCTGCTGCGATTGTGAACTCTTGTTTCTCTGATTTCATTTCCGCGAAATCAGCTGCCCTGAAGTAGAAGTTTGCCGCCTGCTTGTATTTCAAAGCATCCTCAGCCACTTTGGCTGCCTGAATATTCAAGCGGACGATCTCGCGATGCACCTCGGGACTCGACACCTGGCGCACCAGCATTAGCGTAGCTTCATCAAACGCGGAGATGGATTCGTTTTCCATCTGAAGCTCACCGTAGATAGTACCGGCTTTCTCATATGCTTGTGCAGCCTCTTTGTTCATTCTCTCGGATTTGAATGACTTGGCTGCCTGAATGAAACTCTCAGCCGCGGCAACCTTGTCGCCCGCCTCGAGTCTGGCATTAGCCTGTTCTAGCAAATCTTTCTGAGAGGTCAATTCAATCGATCCTGCTTCTCTTGTATATACCTTGGATTATGATTTCTGTTTTAGTTGCATTGTCCTCATAATGATTGTCATTATCAATGCTGCATCGATGGCCGCAATCTTCACAGAAGACCTAAATATCTGAGCGTTCCAACCACTCTTGGTAGTGGAAACCCAAAATGAGTACGTTACGTATTGGGTTGATTGGGACTGGAAATATCGGGAGGACACATCTTACAGGCCTGGCGTCGCTTCGCCATTCAGGTCTACTTGATGTAGACATTGCTGCAGTTTGCGACATTGATGAAGACGCGATGCAACAAGCAGCCGAGCTCTTCGATGTGCCGGTCACTTTCAAAGACTTCAAGGACCTAATTGCAGATGAAACCGTTGATGTTGTCTATATCTGCGCTCCTACAAACAAGCACGGAAGCATGGTGAAGGCAGCCGCAAAAGCAAAGAAGCCACTCTTCTGCGAGAAACCACTTGCTAGGAGCTGGCCACAAGCGAGC
>WTCK01000018.1 GCA_013138615.1 Candidatus Thorarchaeota archaeon
CGGGACCGACGTTCATCTTTGGCATGGAAAACTGGCAGGTGTTCCTTATCCTCTAATTCCTGGCCATGAAGCTGTTGGAACTATTGAGCGGATTGGTCCAAGCCCGATTAGCTATCTAAATGGCAAGGAAATCAAAGTTGGCGATAGAGTAACATTCCACGACGTGACGAAGACATGTTTCTCTTGCTATTACTGCCTTATTGCGAAGACTCCTACAAAATGTCCAAACCGAGTTGTGTATGGAATAACTATGGACTCGACTAAATTTCCTCATCTAATTGGTGGGTACAGCGAGTATGTGTACCTCATTCCTGGTACGCATATCATCAAAATACCCGATCATGTCAGCTTTGATGGAGCCATCTCAGTAGGCTGTGCTCTTCCCACCGCAATCCACGCAGTGACCCGCAGTCCAATGAAGCATGGCCTCAATGTTGCAGTTCAAGGAGCAGGACCCGTTGGATTAATGATCGCAATTCTTGCGAAGATATCGGGGGCAGCAACAATTACCTCAATTGATCAGGCGCCCAACAGGCTAAAAATTACCAAGCGATTCGGAGTCACTCACACTCTGAATATCCGTGAAACCGACCTAGAGGAGCGAAAACAGGCTCTATATGAGATATCGGATGGGCACGGACCAGATATTGTGTATGAAGCAACTGGAAACGCCCTAGCCGTTCCCGAAGGTATCGAACTCGTTCGAGAGGGGGGCACATATACTATCTGTGGGCAATACACTGACAGTGGGACCGTGGAAATGAATCCCCATCTCATGAATCGCAAACACTTGGACATTCGAACCGTCTGGGGCTCAGAAACAACCCACGTATATTAGGCAATACGCACAATCGCGAACAATTACGATAGGTTCCCATTTGAGGACCTTGTCACACACAGCTTCAAACTTGATGAGGCTCAGAAAGCTCTTGAAACCCAACGTGATCAGAAGTCACTGAAAGCGGTAATCAGGCCACATGAATAAACAGGAAGCCAAACGCATGGATTACCAACTTGAAAAAGAGAAGAGTCAGCAGGCATGTGAGATACTTGATGAACTCGATATTGCATCTTGGCTAGTCTGGGTTCGTGAAACCTCTCAGACTCCAGACCCAGTCCTTGGACTAATCCTGGGTGGTGATGTGGTCTGGCAATCTGCTTTCTTCTTCACCAGGGATGGTCAGAAGGTTGGCATTGTTGGAAACTTCGATGTTGATGCAATCAAAGCGAAGGGCATCTTTGACCGAGTTATTCCTTACACAGAGGGTATCAGAGACCAATTGATTTCAGAACTCGACAAATTCCGTCCTCGTCAGATTGCAATCAACTTCAGCAAAGACAATGTGGCTGCTGATGGTTTAACTGTGGGAATGCTGCTAAAGCTCAAAGAGCACTTGAAGGACACTCCCTACCTGAATCGATTGGTGAGTGCAGAGGAAATCGTTTCCCGACTCCGGGGTCGTAAGACCGAAAAAGAGGTTATCTCCATTAAAACGGCGGTCGAGATAACCGAGGTGATTTACAACCGGGCCAAAAGATTCGTCAAAGTAGGGATGACCGAGGTTGAAGTGTACCAGCATTTTCATGAACTCATGAAGGAGCACCAAGTCACAAGTGCTTGGAATGCGGATCACAACCCCGCTGTCGATGCCGGTCCAAACAAGCAGTTCGGACATTCGGGACCAACTGAGAATAGAATCAAAGAGGGACATCTATTACACTTTGACTTCGGTGTGCGATGGCAGGGCTACTGCTCGGATATTCAACGTATGTTCTTCTTCGGGCCTAAGTCCACGATACCTGAGGAAGTGCAAACAGCATTCGAAACGGTTCGTGACGCGATTCAGGAAGCCTCTCGCTACATATCCCCTGGAGTTCTGGGCTACGAGGTGGGTGCACTGGCCCGCAAGTTCGTAATAGATAGGGGCTATGAAGAGTATCAACATGCTCTTGGCCATCAGGTCGGTCGGCGTGCACATGATGGTGGCACGCTCCTTGGTCCATTGTGGGAGCGATATGGAACCAGTCCAAAGGGTGTTGTTGAGGCCGGAAACGTCTTCACGCTTGAGCTCTATGTAACAACAAGCAACTATGGACAGGTCAGTCTAGAAGAGGATATTCTGGTCACTAAAGGCGGGTGTCAATTCCTATCTAAACCGCAGAACGAACTCATTTGCATAGAATAAGACTCAGGAGATTGCCAGTTCATCCATTGCTCCCGTTCGATAACCTTTCGCATCGATAGCCACATAGGTGAATCCAATGGACTTTGCCAGCTCATTGAGTTCGTCGAGTTTGTTGGAGTCGAAGAGTTTGTCACGCTCGTCAGAGCCTACTTCTATTCGCACAAGGTCGCCGTGGAATCGAGCTCGGATTGTATGGACCTCAAATATCCGTCTGACCGCTTGTTCAATCGCATCCACCATGTTGACATGTTTCTTTGTGATCTGCACTCCGTAAGGAAATCTGGTAGCAAGGCACGCCATGGAGGGTCTGTCTGCCACAGATAGTCCATTCTCTTTTGCGTACTTGCGAATCTCATCTTTCGTTATGCCTGCATCCAAGAAGGGTGATGTCCCTCCCATCTCTCTAAGAGCACGTTCACCAGGTCTGTGGCCTTTCAGATCACTTGCGCTCGTGCCTTCAACGACCATGTCTAGGCCTTGCTTCTCAGCAAATTCAATCCATATGCTGGAGAGCTTCTTCTTGCAAAGGTAACATCGGTCGCGGGGATTCTTCGTGAACTCATTATCTTCTAGATGATTCACGTGGATTATCTCAGACTCGATGTTCAGCTCGTCCGCGACTTTCTTAGCATTGGCAAGTTCAGACTGAGGTGACAAAATACTATCTACGGTGAGCAAAACAACTCTTTCTCCATGCTTCTTGGCGAGAAGCGCGAGGACGGAGCTATCAACACCGCCGCTAAACGCAACCAATATGCGCTGTCCGCTCAGAAGACTGGCAATTTCGCCAAACTTGTCCTTGGAGTGTTCATTCATCGAAGTCCTGCCTGCTTTCGAGCTGATGGTCTTAAGGATTGGCAAACTGACAATGCTTGAGGGCCTTACCGTACTCTCGATTACTTGCCTTTGTTTGTTGACATGTAGGGGTCCTCATCGAAATCCATGTCAGTATAACCCTGGTCCTCCAGAAGATGTTCTACTGATTCCGCTCCCTTTGTCCATTTTACCTGCCACTGACCCTCTTCAGTCAGCCTGAGCTCTACATCAGGCAGGTCTCCTAGAAGATTGTGGTCCATCTCAATGACATCTTGGTACGCGCCTGTCAGGGCTAGAACAAAGTAGGAGTCCTGAACATTCTCCAAGACACCAACAGGGATTCCTTCCTCCATCCCTTCCTTTGGCAAGGTTAGCGGCCGGTTATCTCTTGTGAACAGCGGCACTTCAGTGGCTTTTCTGTGGAACTGAGATATCTCCCCGTCTGAGTCACAGGTAATATCTACCAAGCGCACAGTCGTTTCGGGTCTTACATGCAGGTCGCGAATAGGCACAATTGGGAAGTGCTGATGGACTAGAACATAATCTCCTACACTGTTGAACACGCTGAAATTTCCGATCACGATGTGCTCCGGATACCAGAAGCTTCTGGAACCAGAGCTCAATTTCAGTTGATTGAATCCATGCTTTTTCAGCTTCTCCCGAACGGCCGTTTCAAGCACTCCAACCAACATCTCGTTTTCGAAGATTCCTCTTAATGTGTCAGAGATTTCAGTGAGCTTCTTGTGGAATTCATTCCACAAGCTCGTCAACTCTTCAGCAGAACTCGATTTCTCAATTCGGCCAAGCCATTGACGCTCAGCACTCTCCATTGCTTTGTTCTCATATTCACGACGGGGCGGAAATACCGATCTCAACTCAAGTGCTCTGACCAAGATGAGTGAGCCCAAGGCAGTAAGTCCCCTTCCTGACTCTATGAGCAGGTTAGGTACAACACCTTGATGTTCACTCTCACTGAGGACATCCTTGATTCCCTGAATAAGTGAAATGGCATACAATTCCATCAGGTCTGAGCGATGGGCGCTAGTGTAGTCAATGGGCAATCCCCCTCCGAAGTCAATCATTTCCAGACCAGAAAGGCCCTTGTCGCGGAGCTCTAGGAATACCCGTGTCATGAACTGTGCAAAACGTCGAAAGCTCGCCACATCGATTATCTGTGAACCAGCGTGACCAAGAATAGTGGAAACACAGGTCAAGAACCCAGTTTCCTTAAACAGCTCAATGACATCGAAGACATCATGGATACTCATCCCAAACTTGGAATCGCGTCCGGTCGAGTGCGACCAATGGCCTTCAAGAGTGAGATATGGTTTTAGCCGCAATACTAAATCAGTCATCTTTGGATTGAAGCTCTCAACAATCAACATAGCCTCATACAATGACTCCACTGATATTGACATGGTGTAGCCATTGTCAATGCACTTCTGAATCATATCCAAATACTCTGGATCTTTAGCGCCATTGCAGACGATTCGTCTGTGCTTTTCATTCCGGATTACCTTAGTAACTAGAACGAGCTCAGACTTGGTTCCAACCTCGAGACCGTATTCTGAGTCTGCAGCCAACACAGGCAACACGAAATCCCGCCGCTGGTTTACCTTTACTGGATACACTGCGCTGAATTGCCCTTCGTAGTTCAATTGCTTGATTGCTGAAGCGAATGCAGCCTTTAGTTTCTTGACTTGAGAAATAATCAACTGAGGAAGTCGAAGAGTAAACGAGGATGTATAACCGATAGAATCTCCGGCATCTGCCTTGACATTCCTGATAATCTCTGAGAAGGTTATGGTTTCCTTGCCCATTTTGATGCAGAGTTCCCCTTCTTTCGTGATGTCAAGAAAGTGCAGATCATTGCGATCCAACCCGTAGCACAGCTTCGATTGACCGATAGTCCACTCTTCTTCTTTCACTCAAATACCCCCGAAGATGCAATCTTCTTCAGGTTTCGTCCTCTTTGATGGAGTCAAGCATTCCTTGAAAAGCTCTCGCCAACTCACCAATCTCGTCGTCCTGCGAGATGTAGGTTGTATCGACCCTGAGGTTAATCGCGTCTAGACTCTCCTCCTTTATCATGGCT